>NZ_LMNJ01000015.1:0-89987 GCF_001423325.1 Methylobacterium sp. Leaf113 | reverse complement strand
GTCGAGGGCCACCCCCAGCGCCGTCTCGACGACCTGCTGCCATGGGCCTACCCAGCCATGCCAGCCCTCAAAGCCGTGGCCTGAAAACAGCGCTTACGGTCCAGCGTCATGGCGGAGAGGTCCTTGGTGGACCGCCCGTTGCCGAAGTAGGCGTTGTAGTTGCCCCCGCTCTCCGGCCCCGCCACGAAGTCTAGGATGCGGGCGGCCTTGGGATCGTCCTTCAGGCTGGCCGAGGCGTACCCACCCTGCGGCTTGGCCTTGCCGGCGATGGCCCGCTCGAAGGCCTCCCCGATGAGGCGCACAGCGTCGGGGGTCGGCGGCGGGTCGATGGCCTCCTGGAACGCCCGGGCGATCCGATCTCCCTCCTGGGCGCTGGCGGTCTCGATGGGTGTGCCGTCCGGGGCCTTCATGCTGGACTGCTTGCCCGGTGTGGCGGGCGGCTGAGCCGGTCTCGGATCGGTGTTGGAGATAATCACCCCCGCGTCGAGAGCCCGCTGGTGAAGTATTTGCGACATGTGTCGCTCTGTTAGCCCCTGCTTCTCCGCCATTTTCTTCATGGCCGCCTTCGTCTCGGGTGGCAGCGATCTGTACCAAGTTGCTGCCCCCTCGGGACTGCTCGTCATATTGCGTGGTGCAGGCTCCGCAGGTTTTGGTGGCGGCGTATCTTCCTCTACACCGGGCAACCCACTGGGCATCTGTATCGAGGGGTCGGCGAAGACTGGCCCAGGGCGACGTGCCGGAGTCTGGCCCCCCAGACCAGACAGCGGCGCGGTGGGACCGGCCTTGGGCGGAGCGCTGGCACCGAACGTGTTGGGCGAACCTAGGCCCTGCCGGTCGTAGTAGGTCGTAGACATCGGCCCCTCCGGCTGCGAGAGGCGGTCGAGGAACTTGGCACCGATCTCCTGGGCAGCCTTCTCCCTCGCAAAGCTGGTGGCGCCTGGGTTTTCCATCAGCCATTCCATGAGGGCCTGCTTGTAGTCGGACGTGGACTGGAGACCCTCGCGCGACATAGAGCCGTCATCGAACAGAATCTTGGAGGCGTCCTTCTCGGTGGCCGTCTGCTTCTTCAGGGTGTCGATGATGGTCTTCGCCGTACCCACGCGGAGCATCTCGTCCAGCTTCGGCCCTTCCGCCTTCATGCCCTCTGCCAGCTTATAGGCCCGCGTGAGGTCCTCTGGGTTCTTAAAGACCCGCTCCCGGATGCCGCGCTGGACGCGCTGAAGCCCCCCGCCGTTGATGATGTCGGTGGTGATGGCCAGCATGTCTTCCGGGTCCGAGGTCTGCGTGCCCTTCCCGACGGTGTCGCGCCACCGGATGGCATTGACCCTGAAGTCCGGGTCCACCTTCTCGCCGGCCGCCAGGAGGTCCTCCGGAATTGGATCGTTGGGCGACTCGGTGATGGCTTGGATGGTGCGCCGGGTGACGTCATCCTTGGTGGCGGCCTTCTCCTCCCGGTTCCGCTTCTCGTCGTCCGCGATGGACTTCCGGCCCATGGACTCCAGAGTGTCGATGGTCTTCTGGCGCTGGTCCCGGCCGTAGGGGGTGTTGGTCCACGTATAGTCCTGCCCGGGCACCTTACGGTCCAAAAAGTCCAGGAGCTTCGGGTCCCGCTTGGTGATGGCGGCGGTGGTGACCGTGTCGATGAGCTTCTGGTCCACCTGCTCCCGGTTGGCCCCGACCTTGAGCCCCTCGGCGCGGATGGCCTCCAGCTTACCGAAGACCCCCGCGTAGTCGGTGCCCTGCTTGGAGGCGAGCCCGGCAGTGTTGGCATCGTCAATCGCCTGCTCTCCCCGTGCCGAGAGGGCGGTGGTGAAGCCGGACTGGGTGGCCTTCGAGGCATCCCCGATGTGGCGCTGAAGATAGTTATGGCTGATCAGTTGGACCTTCGGGAGGAGGCCTCGGAGCACATCAGGATCATCGGTGGTGATGTTGTCCTTGATGAACCCACCCACGAACGCATCGTAGGCCTTCGGGTCCGTCGAGGATTTTCCCTCCCAGGTGTCGTAGGCGGCGGAGAACTTCTGCTCCAACTGCCCACCGGCCACCTCACCTTCGAGGCGCTTATAGGCTCGCATGTAGGCGGGGCTGGCCTGGGCGGGGATGATGCCCTTGGCGACGGCTTCGGCTGCTCCGGTGCCGTTGGACTGCCAGAAGGCTGCCTCGCCGCGTATCTTATCGTCCTCCTCGGCCTGGGCGTCTCGCTTGCCCACCATGCCTGCGAGCTGTCCTCCGAGCCCTGAGAGGGAGCGGGCGAGGTCCTGGAGGTTGGTGTCGCGTGAAGGCTCCTGCGGCCTCACGAAGGTATCGACGGGTGACGCCACGGGGCGCAGTGGCTCCGCTTCCATCGGGCGGTAGGGCTGTCGGGCCATATTCTGGATTGGCTTTCGGTGCGTCGTTCATGTGGAAGCGCCCAGCAGAGCGGGTGTGCTCGATGCCGGGCGCCAGGGTTTTGGTGAAAGGCGGACTGCGCCTGTTAGGTTGTGCTCTGGGGGTAGTAGGCGTCGATGAGGCGGAACGCGTCTCGTAGGGTCGACTCGTACTCTGCTCGGCTGACGGTGAAGCCAGCCCGATGGCGGTTCGCATCCCACCGCCCAAGCGCAGTCTTGATGGCGTCCTCTCGGTCGCGCCGAGGCGTACCTGCGGGTCGTTCGCCCCCGGCGGAGCGTCCCGGGGTCCTCGTGAAGTTCACCGGGTGCTGGCTGTGATGGTCGGGCTGAGGGTTCTGTTTCGCAAGCTGCCCCACCTTCGCATCCGTGACGAGGCGGCCCAGCATGTGCCGGTCATCCCCACCCCAGGGGCGTAGACCCGCCCAGCCCGTCCCATTGTCGTTGACGGACAGACCGCCACCGTAGGCCAGAAGCAGGCTGAGCATCAGGAAGACTTCGGGTGGGCACCGCCGTGGGCCTCGCTCCGGGTTCATGATGAGGAGGTAGATGGCGAGGTGCTGGGTATCGGGGTCTATATCCACCCAAGTCTTCCGAAAGGGCCGCCTTGCGTAGTCGGCAAGGGGCCGAAGGTCTGGCTCAGGCAGGGATGGATCGTGCAGCTTCGCTAGGGCTGCCGTGAGGTACGTCCGGTGGGCCTCCCATCCTTCCGAGCTTATCGGCCGGTAGCCGCCTGCGCGGGGCTGCGATGGGGAGCGCCTCTTGGGTTTCGCGGGCTTGGCAGACGCCATAGGGGCATCCGGCTCGACCGGCTCATTCGGTATCACGTCAAGCTGTTCTCTCTGTCAGAGGGAGAGGGTGAGCAACACGGCGGACTCAGAGCCAGGGGCGGCCCACAAAGGCAGCCCACCGTGTCACCGATGATAGGCTCGTCGTCACGGAGCCGGCGCAGGGTTACTCGCGGCATCGACATGACGGTGATTGGAAGCAAGAGCATCGAGAGCAGTCGAGACCACTCATCATCCAGCTTCCTTAGAGTCCAACGCCTAGACGGCCGGACTGTGCTCGACATGTCAAAGAGCTGACCCCGAGGTGGAGTGGTGGGGAGTGTTCCGCCGCCTATCTCTACTCGGCGCCAATCATTGAAGTGGGCATCAGGTATGGGGCGTCAAGTCGGAGACGATGGGATTTACTGCCTTTGAACCTGCTTCTCAGAGGGGAGGCAGGGAGGGAGACCATAAAGCGGAGGATTAAGACTTGCAATCAGGCCTAAGTGACTGAAGAGAATGGTGAATACTCGATGGCGGGTCTCGCGCGGAACTCCTCCGCAAAAAAAGTTGCCGCCGCCTCCATCGCGTCCTGTGCTCGCCCTGCCTCGGATGCCGCAACCAGGACCGCATCGTGTAGGGGCAGTGCCGTGATCCCTTGCTTGAAAAGGATGGCAAGCGCTTCCACGAGGATGGTGCTCTCAATGGCCGTCATACGGAAACCCAACCCTGTGCCGAACAGGTCCGCGATGGGGCGGTGGAAGTGCAGCACCTCTGCAACCACCTCTCGCGCCTTGGTGCCCGCAGGGAAGACCCTCTGGGCATCTTCAGGCAGGCGCACAGTAGGCTCTGAGGCGTACAGCATCGCGTTGATGAGAACCTTGAAGCCGTCTCGGCAGCTACCATCCCCCCGAACGTCGTAGAGGTCGCCACCCGGGGGCCGTAGGTTCACGTGGGCGTAAGCCGCCCGCAGATTGAATTGGCGGAAATCTACGTTGGCGACTGGCTCTCCGGCCGGGTGCTGCCGCGAGGCAATCCGCAGGCGCCGGAAACGGGTTTCGCGCGGCATGGTCATCCAGAACCCGCCGTAGAGCCGGCCACCCTGGTCCCACCGCCCGTTGCCGAAGATGCGCCGTACTGTGCGTCTGGTCGGATCGTAGGGTTGGCCAGACGGTGTCAGACCAAGTCCGCCATCTGCGGGCAGCAGCCAGAACGGCGCGGCGGTCAGCCACTCATTGATGCACTCGACCTCGTGACGGAGACCTCGTGAGTGGGCATCGTCTCTGTATTCCTCCAGCTCTCCTTGCTCGGCTCCTGGCGCCTTAGGCGCTCGCTTGATGAGGACCTCGTGCTCTCGCTCGCGGCGAAACCCATCCCACGTTACGCTGCTGGGCAGGAACAAGCTGTTGAACGCCGAGGTGGGCTGGATCGTAGAGGGTGCTGAGGCTCCGCCACGGTAATTGAAGCCCTGCGTGACGGTCTCCACCAGCCCGAGCGCCGGGTCTTCCATGAGGCCGAGCGCATCGCGGAAGGTCTGCCCGTAGAGCGGGTTCGCGTAGCGGCTGCGGTCCCACATCGCGTTGTTGGCGCGGGGGACAGCCAAGGGCCGGCCCAAAGGATCAAGAGCGAGGCCCGCAACGTTGCAGGCAATCGCCTCCAGCGCCTCATGGAAGCGCTCACGCTTGGACGCTCCCCGGGCTCGTATCCGAGGATGCCTTTCAAGCTCGAAGGCTTCGACCGCGCCTATCATCTCCCGGACAGTAGCAGTCAGCCCCGGAGAGGATGCCCGGCGTTGGGGGTCGAAGCGGACAAAGGAGGCTGGGAGGCTTGCCGTCATACAGGGCACTTCATCCGGCGCCCACGAATGCCCATCAAATGTGCTGACCGAATAGCTGCCACCATATCACTCGCGCGAGCGGCCATCCTCATGCACTCCGGGCGTCCCGCTCGCGCTGCCACCTCGGACGCCACCCGGGGAGCTGGCTGGGGTGCGGCCCATGCTTCTCTCGCTTGAGCTGGCGGACAGCCTCCAAGTCCCGGCCGGTTACGGTGCCGCAGATAGCCTCCAACTCCTCACCCATCAGCCGGAGGACCCGCCCGGATGACTTCGGGTAGACATGCAGGGCCGCGGGTACCGTGTCACCGTTCGGCAGAGGAGCATCCCAACGCCAGTGCGTCCCGCTGCTGAGCCGGTGGGCTGCCTTAGCAGTCTGCACGATGCGGAACTCTCGGACCTGATGGCTGTCCCGGTCGTCCGCGATCAACGCCGCGGTGGCGAGGTGCAAGGCCAGCAGACGCTCCGGCTTCACGTCGGCATCCCGGAGCCTCGCGAAGGCCATGCGAGCCCGGTAGGAGGCTGAGCGACGCTTGATGTTCGTCGAGGACTCCGTTGGGCCGGCGCCCCAGAGGAGCCCCCCGAGGCAGAGGAGGGTGTGGGCGATGAACGGCTCCTCCCGCCTATCCGCGATCCACCGGGTGGCGGTCGCGAGGTAGGGCTTGAGGTCAGTGGCGCGGACGGTCTCGGCCCACGGACTACCGAACCGGGCGGCCCGCTGGACGTGGTAGGTGCACATGGTGGCGGACAGCCCGAGCTTCGCGGCCCGCCGGGTCGGCCTGCCGCAACCGGGGATAGTGCACTTGGCAAAGTGGTCTTCCGCGTCGGACGTGATGCGGGCCACGAGGTCGGCCTTGCGTTGGCGGAGAGCCGCGTATGTCTGAGAACCCATCTGCGCACCTAGTCGCCAAGGCCGCGTAAGCGTGAGCTGCGGGCCGTTCGATCAATGAAGGGACTGGCTCGGCCCGGCTTAAAGCGCTCTAACCTTGCGAGTGGTGAGCGGCGGGGTCGATAGACGCACAGAAGATATGCTGCCGGGCGTCGAGTTTCGCAATAGGTGCCGCTAAGGAAAGCTGCGCAGCGGGCTCATCTAGGGCCACTGCCAGCGCCCGCAGGATCGTCTCCGCCACCGTACACGTGATGTCGCCCATATCGTACAGCAGCTTGCCGAACGCACTGCCCTGGGCCGCCACGTAGGGCTGGAAGTGCCGCAAGACCGCCAGGGCATCCGCTCGGCCGCTGCAAGGCGTAGCTACGATGGCCTCCAACGCATCCTGCTCGGCTCGGTCCAGCGCCACCAGCTCCTCACAGTCACAATCGAATGGCGGGGAGGCCTCGATGGCAATCAGGAGGCGGTGGTGCTCCGCTATGACTGCCTGCATCGGCGTGACCATCACCGGTCGCACCTCGGTCCCCGCCATCGCTGCCCGCCGTCGTGAGCTATCCGACGCAGCCTTGGCCATGCCCTCGCGCATGTCATCGAGGCTGGCGTGGGCGTACTTGGCGGTGGTGGTCGGGGAGGAGTGAGCAAGCATCTGCTGCACGAGGCGGAGGTTGCCGGTGGCCCTGAGAGTCCGCGTGGCGGCGGTGTGGCGGAGGTCGTGCAAGCGTAACCCCTTCAGGCCGGCGCCCTTAGCGGCCCGCCCGAACTGCGTCCCAAGACCCTCATAGGTCACGGGGTAGCGCTGGCCCCGCAAATAGGAGGCCTTGGACTTCGGGCAGCGGCGGCTCCTCTGAGCCACGAACGTGAAGACGGCCTCGGGGTGATGGCCCTGAAGCGGCGCCAGGAGTTCGTATAGCTCGTCGGTGATGGGCAGGACGTGTGGCTTATCTCCCTTCCCCACTACGCTGATGGTGCCGTTCGCGAAGTCCACCTGATGCCACGTGAGGTTCGCGACCTCTCGCCGCCGCAGGCCCGTGAGCTGAGCGAAGACCCGGGACGCCCGGTAGTCCTCCCGCTCGACGGCTTCGAGCTTGGCTTCCTCATCGTGCCGCAACTCGCGCACCCGGGCCGTGGGCTCCTTGAGCATGTGGGCCCGCCAGTGCGGCTCGTGCGGTAGCGTCACCTTCCAGACCAGCTTCGCACGGGTTAGAATGCGGCGGAGGAGCTGGGTGACGGTTCGGTTGACCTGGGCAGGCGAGACCAAGCCGCGCTTCGGATCGCCCTTCACGAACTCCTGGCGCCGCTTCGCTACCAGACCCGCCACCACCTCGTCCGAAATATCCGCGATGAGTCGGCGAGGCCCGACCATGAGCACCAGCCGCTTCATCTCTGGGCCGAGCTTCTCTGGGCTGGCCGTGTGCTGCGCGGTCTCGGTCCAATAGCGGTCGGCCGCGGCGTCCATGGTCATGCCCCGGAGCCCGACGCGGCGGCCTGCCTTCAAGCTGTCCTCGACCTCTGCGATGAGGCGGCGCTCTACCGCTTCCGCTGCCCTTTGCCCTGCCTCTCTAGTCGAGCCAGAAAACCGCTGCCCGCTCCGCTGGAAGTCGTACTTGTAGAGGGTCGCCCCCTTAGGCTTGTAGACTGACATTCGGTGACGCTCCGGTCTTCAAGGAACCGCATGAGGTGTTCGAGGGTGAACCTCCAGCGCGTCCGCTCTCTGCCGAACCCGACTGCGAGGTATGAGATGTGCCCCGCCCGGATGTGCTTGCGCAGCGCCCAGTCCTGGATGGGAAGCAGCCGGCAGAGTTCATCGGCGGAGATGGTGGCCTGGACGGAGAAGACCGCAGCGAGGGGCGCCGGGCAGGTGACCGCAAAGCCCGGCACCGGCACGCCCGCAAGGCTGACCACGGTCGGGCCGAGCGGCGGCTCCTCGGGTTGATCCATTGGTCTAAGCGCCCCGTGCCAGCTCGATGCCCGTCTTCAGGTAGTGCGCCACGGTCCAGGCATTGGTCGCGTGCACCCCGAAGACCCCGCTCCGGCCATCAGCCACCTCTACCCCCGCCTCCCGGGCCTCACGGCAGGCCCATGCGATGGCATCGTGCTCGGCAGAGGTGAGCGGTGAGGTGGGCGAAAGCTCGGGCATCAGGCCCTCCAGGTGCCCGGCCTGGAGCACCACCGGCAGGCGAGACCCCATGCCGAACCCTACGTCCAGGAACCGGACCCACTCGATGGCAGCCGCAAGGGCAGACCACGGGTCGGCTATCTCCGGGGCGGCCCACTCGGTGGCCCCCAAGGGATCGGAGGCGATGCGGCGCCAGAGCGGCTCCTGCCCCAGGACCCACGCCATGCGGTGCTCGTGTGAGCCTGAAGTCTGGCCGAAGCAAGCCGCGAGGTGGACCATCAGCCAGCCGTCCGCGCCATTGTCGGAGGTGACGGGCTGAGGAGTGGCGAACTCGACCATCCCGCCGATAGGGTCGGCTCCAGGCCGGTGCTGGACGAAGGGCAGACGGGCGGCTCGGTGCAGGGCTGGGGGTGCGATGTCGAGCTGAGAGGCGGCCAGGGCGACCCGGTGCACCTCGGCGTTGATCCTCTGCCAGGGCCGGAGGTGGGCGAAGGTGAAGAGGTTAGGGCATGACGGCTCGCTGGGCGGAGCTTGATGCTCGTCCATTGGTCGGCTCCAGGGATCGGGGTACGAAGTCGGTGAAGGCTTAGCCGCTAACGGCTCCTTAACGAGCCTATGGGTAAACCGATAACGGATTGCACGTCAACAACCGATAACGGTTTGGGGTATGGGATGCCGAACGGACCAGCCGAGACCAAAACGCTGAGGCGCGGAGGGCGCCCTCAGATGGGAGTGAAGCCCACGCTGGTGCGCCTACCTGACGGAGTGCCCGAACGAATTGATGCAGTGGCGGGCAAGCACCGACGCGCCGAGTTCATCCGCGAGGCTACCGTGGCCGAGTTGGAGCGCCGCGAAGCAGCCCACGCTTCCAAACCTGAGCCCTAAAAATTCGTGAGAGAGAGACGCCGTGGCGGTGCTAAAGGGTTCGGGCTATCTGTCTTAAGGCCGTCTGTGAGGACCTCGTGAGCGATCAAAAAGGCGACGATAAACAAGTCAGCTTCTACTCAAAGCACGAGAAGAAGATACCCATAGTGCTATCCTTCTTAAGCTTGGTCGTAGCTTGCCTGTCGTTTTCGGTAGCCTACTCGAATTACAGTCTTTCGAAGGAAGGCCTCAGCTTTACGTACGCTGTAAGACCGGCCGATGTCACAGAGGTTACGGATCAAGGGCTTCGTGTCAGCAGGCCGTTCATCGTGTCAAACACATCAAATGTGTCAATCACTCTGACAAATTTCTGGTGCAGCAATCTGCAGGTCACAACTCAGCCCCGGTCTTTCACCCATAGGCCTTGCAAGATAACCTCTGGGTTATCTGAGACACCGTTTCTACTGAAGGCCGGGGAGTCGCAGCTATTCAATGCAGAGATAGAGATTGTGGCGGCGCCGGAGGCACAAAAAATTCTTCGTACCTATGTGAGGAAAGAGGGTTCTACTGGCCGGGAATTTTGGGACGCATTGTGGGCGCTATCGAAGGCGAAAATAGATCTGTATGGCAAGCCTATAGAGGACGCTGATGGTAATAGCGTCGGCATTGGTCTGACTGCTGGTGATGATCCAAGCGTCTTTGACTTATGGAAAGGCACATATCAGGGCTACATGTTTTATGCGGAAACTGGGCGAAAGAACCGAGTAGCATCGCCGCACTTCGGTATCTATACACACGGGGGAGGCTTTTAGTTGCTGCTTCAAGCCACCCACGCCCATCCTGTGTCACCGCCGCCCACCTTGGATTACCCGCAGACCCATCAAGCCCGGCGGCAAGTCCGGCGGCGTGGGCGCTCGCTCCAGGTCAGGGAAGTGGGCATGGCAGCGAGGCACGTACTGGTTCCCCCGCCTCCGCCCAGGGTGCTCCCTATGCGGGCAGTCCAGCGCAATGAGCTTCAAGATATCCTCCAGCGGCGTCTCAGGGCCGAACCGTGCGGCCAGCCGTGCCAGCCGATAGCTCCCCGTCCGGTGCGGGCACATGGTGCAGGCCACGCGGACCACGACATACGGGTAGGCCGCGAGATTCGGGACGGCATCAGGCTTCCTCGGCGGCATCGTCCAGACCACCACGCACGTAGCCCCGCGAGATGAGCCGGCTGTGTGCCCGGGCTCGCCTGTCGGCGACCATGAGGTCCGCCAGGGCATCCGTGATGGCGATGCGGAGTGCCTGTCCCTCGTTGCCCGCTGTGGTCACGAGGTAGGCCTGGGCGATGGCCTCAATGGGACAGGAGGAGATAGGTGGCCGGGTGTCTTGTCTCGGTGCCACGCGATGGTACCCCTTCGATCCGCAGTGAGAACGGAAGGGGAACGAGCCACAGGCCGATGGGTTCGGTCAAGGGAGGGAGGAATGTTTCGCGGCGGATGCTTGCCTGAGTGGCCCCGCGGTACCGGGCAGCAGCCCTTAGCGGTTCGCTTACCAAGCCTGCGGAAGACAGACTGCAATGGCAGCTTGCCGCTGCACCGCAACAAACTCGAAAGGTATCGATCCTATCCACCGCTCCTTAACGATGAGGGGCAAGGGCGATGGGCGCGAAAGTGCTCTTGGTACTGACGGTGGTGGTCTACCTGACGACAGGGTCCGCCCCGAGGATGCGCGAGGTCCGCAACCCGGATGCCGAAGTGAGCGGCGGGCGGATGACCACCTCCTTGAAGCGGAACACGCTATAGGCGCTCTCCCGGTGGCATTGGGTGGCGCCGGGCTTCTCAGGCAGCCTTCGGCTTCTCGCTCAGCGCCCGATGCACAGACCCCTTGCCGATCCCGAGCTGGGTGGCGATGGCGCTCATGCTCAGGCCCGATGCCGCCAGGGCCTTGATCTCCTCCGTCTTGGCCCGTGCGGTTGGCTTACGGCCCTTGTAGGCGCCCTCCGCCTTGGCCTTGGCGATGCCCTCTCTCTGCCGCTCCAGCATCATCTCCCGCTCAAACTGTGCCACTCCTCCAAGGACGTTGAGCATCAGCTTGCCGGTGGGCGTCGCGGTATCCACGCCGAGGTTCACGATACGCAGCGCCACGCCCTTGGCCTCCAGGGCAGCGATGATGTTGCCGAGGTGGGTGACGGAGCGGGCGAGGCGATCCAGCTTCGTGACCACGAGCGTGTCACCCGCGCGGGCAAACTCCAGGGCAGCATCGAGCACCTTCCTGGGCGCTACCGACGAAACTTGCTCCTGGAAGACCTTCTCGCAACCGAGGGCGGTGAGGTCGCGGAGCTGGGCCTTCAAGCCTGCCTCCTGCTCAAGCGTTGAGGTGCGTGCGTAGCCTATCAGCATGGTGGGTCTCCGGCCCCTGTCGTTCCATAAGGGTCTAAGACAATAGGCTGAAGTCCGTTCCAAATTGCAAGAGGTTTCTTTTGGGACAGCTTTGACGGGCTGCTGGAACGTTCCACACGAGCTTGCCCTATTGGAACACCACGCCGCTGGGCGCTTGAGCGGGACTTCTCATCAGCCGGTGCGTTGCGAGTCGGTGCTCAGTGGGACGCGGTGATGAGGCCTTTCGATGTGTAACGCTCCGGCAGGAGCTGGAGGCCGAGTGAAGCGGCGTTCGCTCGCTACGGTCCTCATCGCCGCGCATCTCGCCATCGGGGCGCTGCCTTCGCCCACAGGTGCCACGGAGCAGTCCGCAGAGGATCGCAAGATTGCCGATGCGGGACGCGAGGGGCGAGAACTCTTACGCGAGCTTCAGCGCGACCAAGCGGCGAACCACGATGCTGCGCCGGGAGACGCGCTCAAGCCTTCCGCCGCGATCAAACGGCAGGCAGCCAAGTTGCGGAGCGATATTGGACGTGACGCGGACAGGCAGAGGGGCCGCAGCCCAGCGGACGGCAGGGGTGGCGTGAACCTGTCCAAGGGCATCTGCGTAGGCTGCCTCAAGTAGGGCCGCGGAGACCAAGAAGCCCCGGCAGACCCCCGCCTTCACGTTCCGCCTGAGGCCCACCCGGGGCACCCATACGGGGGGAAATCCCGCCGCTGCGTGTCACGTATGGGGTGAGAAGTGCGTGACCCCTTGGATAGTTGGGAAGGCAAGCCCATCTCACGCCGCTTAAAAGGGCCAGTATCGGCCCTTCCGAAAGCAAGGGAGCGAAGCGATGTCGCAGAAGGAAGATGAGGTGGCTAGGGCTGCCAGCGTGGCTTCTGCCATGGGTGGCCTCAGGGAGATGGCCGCAGTTCACAAAGCGCAAATCGAAGCCAAGGCGCGTGAGATATATGCGAACGAACGCAAAGGGAAGGTGATCCCTTTTGAGGATCAAACCGAGGAGCAGAAGGATAGGTGGCTTAAGCGGGGAGAGGCGGAGCTAGATAAGGCCTGGGCGAAGTTATTTAGCGACGATTGATTGACCCCCCAGGCAGGATGGTCATACAAACTGCCGCGCAGTGGCGCCTCTAGCGGTTTGATAAACAAGCAGAATTTCGGCTCATCGGTTCAACCTGCCGGGGACGCCACCATCTTTGCTCGGGCGTGCGACGTGTCGCGGCGCCGAGCGCTTCTCCTGGCGGGCTGGCGGGGCTGCGTCCCGCGTGGGACGGATCAGGGCCGCCCGCATACGCCGTGAGATCCGCATGCGCCGTGAAGTATGTGTTCGCAGATCGGCGACCACCGGGTAGGCGAATTACCCAATGACACCCGCCTGATCGGCGCGCATCTCGTGATGGTCGATGCGGCCGGCGACGTGAGCCTGACGTTTCCCTTCGCCGAGGACTTGATACCGCCCGGCAAGGGGGGGGCGAGACCCGTCAGTGAAGCGTGGGCGCGAATCTGAACATCGCATCCATAGCGCGGGCGAGCCGACGTCAGGGCTTGCGGGTGTCAGGGCTTGCGGGTCCGCGACGCGTCCTCGATGGCGGCCTGATGATACCAGCTGTCGAAGGCAACCGCCTGCGGCAGGCGTTGCGCCTTCGCCTCCGTCTTGCCGATCAGGCCCGAGGCGTCGGTCGCCAGATCGCGCCGGCTGCGGAACGGCAGAATCTGGGCCGTCTGCTGATGATGTCCACTCGTCATAGGTCGCAGAGTCCTTCGTGTGTCGGGACCTTGTGCGCGGGTCCTTGCCTGCACTGCCATTGCGGTGCCGTATGGCGAGAGTATAGGCACGGAAGAGCAGATTTGCATCCTGCAAACCTTGAGAAATCAGGAAGTTGCGAGAAATATAGGCGTGCCACATATTCTTTCAGGATCGGTCAAGACTCCTGACCGATCTGGTCGACGACGGGGGCATGAGTGTTTCTTAACCGTGTTCGCCCGGATTTCCGCCCGGGGCGAATCGAGGTGCGCTGGCGCAGCGTCTCTGTCCGAACGCCGAAGCTAGACCGCCCATCCCTGAACGGATGGGACCGCGGTGATGAGCTCCAAGATCATTCTGGCACTGACGCTGATCGTCTTCCTGACGACCGGCCGGGCGCC
Source organism: Methylobacterium sp. Leaf113 (assembly GCF_001423325.1). Taxonomy (NCBI): domain Bacteria; kingdom Pseudomonadati; phylum Pseudomonadota; class Alphaproteobacteria; order Hyphomicrobiales; family Methylobacteriaceae; genus Methylobacterium; species Methylobacterium sp. Leaf113. The sequence goes on along the minus strand of NZ_LMNJ01000015.1, from coordinate 76,624 downwards.
GGGCATGCGGGAGCTGCGCAATCCGGACGCGGAATCCGGCGCGGCCCGCCTCGTGCACGCCCTCAAGCGGGACGGCGTCTGATTGTCCACATGATCGGCGGTCCGGAGGCGGGCCGCGCAGGGATGCCGGTTTGACGCCCGGGAGTGCCGGTCATACCGTTCGCGCGCTTACGAGGGTCGGGCGGAATGGCGGGACAGAAGACCGATGCACGCGACGTGCATGTGGGACAGCGGATCGCGGAGCAGCGCAAGAAGGCTGCGTTGACCCAGAAGCGCGTCGCCCAGAGCTTCGGGATGTCCGCGGCCCAATTGCAGAAGTACGAGAAGGGCACCAACCGCATCAGTGCCATCCATCTCGACACCTTCAGCCGGATGACCGGTGTTCCGATCGCGTATTTCTTCGACGGCCTCGACCACGGGGAGACGGCGTCGGCCGGCGAGGCGAGCGGCCCCGGTTTCTCCGAGCCGGCCCAGCAGACCTATGCCTCCGAAAACCCCTGGCTGGGACTGGCCGAAATCGTGGTGCGCCACGTCAGGGCGCATTTTCCCGAGGCGGAGCGCCGCCAGTTCGCCGCTGCGCTCCAGGTCATCGACGACAAGCTTGTGGGCTGATCTATCGTCCGGTTCGTTCGCTATGGCGGATTTATCCGGTCTTTCGGCTTGACCCTCTGCGCCGTCACTGCCAGACATTCGCGCCTGAGACGTTCAGAAAAGGCGCCCCATCCGTCCGGGCGCTCAGTCCATTGGGGGCTCCATGCCGCGTTCCAACTACCTGTTCACCAGCGAGTCGGTCTCCGAAGGTCACCCGGACAAGGTCTGTGACCGGATCTCCGACACCGTCGTCGACGCCTATCTGGCGGCCATGCCGGAGGCCCGCCTCGGCGTCGAGACGCTGGCGACCACCAACCGGATCATCATCGCGGGCGAGGTGCGCGGTCCCGATTCGGTGACCTTCGATCACCTGACCGAGCTGACCCGCGAGGCGGTCAAGGACATCGGCTACGAGCAGTCGGGCTTCCACTGGAAGAACAACGACATCGCGATCCACCTGCACGCGCAGTCCGCCGACATCGCGCAGGGCGTCGACTCGTCCGGTAATAAGGACGAGGGCGCCGGCGACCAGGGCATCATGTTCGGCTACGCCTCGGACGAGACCCCCGAGCTGATGCCGGCGCCGATCTACTACGCCCATAAGATCCTCAAGGACCTCGCCGACGCCCGCAAGGGCCGGAAGGGCGATGCCGCCAAGCTCGGCCCCGATGCCAAGAGCCAGGTCACGGTCCGCTACGAGAACGGCCGCCCGGTCGGCGTCACGCAGATCGTGCTCTCGACCCAGCACGTCGACGAATCGCTCGATTCGGCCGACGTCCGCGCCATCGTCGAGCCCTACATCCTGGCGGCCCTGCCGCAGAACTGGGTCTCCGAGGAGACGGTCTGGCACGTGAACCCGACCGGCAAGTTCGTCATCGGCGGTCCCGACGGCGATGCCGGCCTGACCGGCCGCAAGATCATCGTCGACACCTACGGCGGTGCGGCCCCCCACGGCGGCGGCGCCTTCTCGGGCAAGGACCCGACGAAGGTCGACCGCTCGGCCGCCTACGCGGCCCGCTACCTTGCCAAGAACGTGGTCGCGGCCGGCCTCGCGACGCGCGCCACGATCCAGCTCGCCTACGCCATCGGTGTCGCCAAGCCGCTGTCGATCTATGTCGACCTGCACGGCACCGGGCAGGTGGACGAGGCCAAGCTCGAGGACGTGCTGATGAACGCCTTCGACCTGTCGCCCCGCGGCATCCGCACCAAGCTCGGCCTCAACAAGCCGATCTACGCCCGCACCTCCGCCTACGGCCATTTCGGACGCGCCCCTGAGGCCGATGGCGGCTTCTCGTGGGAGCGCGTCGATCTCGCCGACAGCCTCAAGTCGGCGCTGGCCTGACCCCATGACGCTGGGGCGGGATCCACACCCGCCCCAGCGAGGCGGGACCGAAGGGGAGGGCGCCGACCGCGCCTTCTACGGGCGCCGCAAGGGCAAGCGCCTGCGCGCCGGCCAGGAGCAGCGCCTGACGGAGCTGCTGCCGATGCTGCGGCTCAGCCTGCCGCCCCAAGGCGAACACCTCGATCCGCACGCGTTGTTTCCGGTGCCGACCGACGAGGTCTGGCTGGAGATCGGGTTTGGCGGCGGCGAGCACCTCGCGGCCCAGGCGTCGGCCAACCCTCGCACCGGCCTCATCGGCGCCGAGCCCTTCGTGAACGGCGTGGTCAAGCTCCTGCGCGCCGTGGATGAGGCCGATCTGCGCAACGTCCGGGTCTGGGACGAGGACGCCACGGCCCTGCTCGCGGCCCTGCCGACGGCGAGCCTGACGCGGGTCTACCTGCTCTATCCCGATCCGTGGCCGAAGCGCCGGCAGCGCAAGCGCCGCTTCGTCTCCGACGCCGCACTGGCCGAGATCGCTCGCGTGCTCAAGCCCGGGGGCATCTTCCGCTTCGCCAGCGACATCGACGACTACGCCGGCTGGACGCTGGTCCGCGCCGCGCGCTGCCCCGATCTGGCCTGGACCGCCGAAGCGGCCGGAGACTGGACCCGGCCCTGGGCCGACTGGCCCGGCACGCGCTACGAGGCCAAGGCGCTGGCCGCCGGTCGGCCGCCGAGCTATCTGGAGTTCCGCCGCGTCGCCACAGGTTCGGGCGTCGCACCGGGCGCCTGAACGAAGCCGAACCCCGGCATCCCCAAGATGTCGCACAGGACATCGTCCGACAGGCTGCAACTCTCGCGCGAAATCGACCCAGGGGATCAAAGATCCGACGCCGTCATTCGGAGGGGGGTTGTTCGTCGAATCTGGATTGCCATCTCATTCCTGCCTTATTCCATCCGATCTTCAGCGGTCTGATGGTCGACGATGGCGTGCGCGCTTGTCGGTCGGACTCGCCCGCGAGTCCGTGACACGAGGTCGGACCCCGCTGAGCGAGGATGTGGCGTGGACGACGCTTCAGATCGGCAGAAGGCTCCGGGTCTGCAGGAAGCTTCAGGCTCGCGAGAAGCTCCGGGCTTGCGAGAAGCTTCGGAACAGGCTCCGCATCGGAGTGCGGACCTGCGCGACACCGCCTTCGCACAGGCACCGATCGGCATTCTCGTCAGCGATGGCGCCGGCCTGATCCGCGACGTCAATCCTTACCTGTGCGACCTCCTGGGTTATCCGGCCGGTGCCCTCGACGGGCGCTCTCTCTCGGTCCTGGGCGCCGTGGCCCCGCGGGCCTGCATCCGGCGCTGGATGCGCGCGGACGGCACCGGTCTCGACATGCGTCTGCGGCCCTCGCCGATGCGCGACGACCGGCAGGTCTTCGTCGTCGAAGCCGTCGACCCGGACGAGGTCGTGCGGGCCGAGGAGAATCAAGCGGCCCTGACGGCAGCGGGCCTCGGCGAGTGGCGCTACGATTTCACCGACGGGCGGGTCGTCCTCTCGCGCCGCGCCGCGCACCTTCTCGGCTACACCCCCGGCATGCCGGTGTCCTGGAATGCCCTCAAGGCCACCCTCGACGTTGGCGAGGCCGCCCGCATCCGGGTCCAGGTCCGCGCCGCCCTAAAGGACGGCCAGCCCTTCGCCTTCGAATGCCGCCTGCGCCGCGCCCGCGACGGGGCCGCCGTCGACGTTGGGGTCCGGGGGCAGGCCATCCCGGCGGCCGAAGGCCATGGTCGGACCACCGCCCTCGTCGGTGTGGTCGAGGACGTCACCACCCGGGTCGAGGCCCGCAACGCCCTGCGCGACGGCGAGCAGCGCCTGCGCATCGCCACCTCCCTGGCGGCCCTGGGGATCTTCGAGTGGCACATGCTCGACGATCAGGCGATCTGGGAGAACGAGCGCATGTTCGCGATCTTCGGGCGCAGCGCCGCCGACGGCGCCCTGGGCAAGCGCGAATTTCTCGAGACCGTGCTCCACCCCGAGGACCGCCCGGCCTTTCGCGCCGCCATCACCCAGGCCCTGCGCGAGGACAGCACCCTGGCGGTCTCGGGCCGCATCCGCCGCCTCAGCGACGGGGCGTGGCGCACCCTCGACTTCGCGGGGCGCTTCGAGCGCGATGCCCCCCACCGCCTGCCGCGCCGCCTGATCGGGGTCGTCGCCGACGTGACCGAGCGCCGGCTCGCCGAGGAGCGCCAGACGCTCCTGATCCGGGAATTGCACCACCGGGTGAAGAACACCCTGGCCACCGTCCAGGCCATCGTCGGATCGACCGCCCGCACCGCTTCCAGCATCGAGAGCTTCTACGAGGCCTTCGTCGGGCGGATCATGTCGCTGGCCCATACCCATTCGGTTCTCACCGAGGACACGTGGCAGACCGCCTCCCTGCGCACTCTGCTGGCCAACGAACTCAAGCCCTATGCCGAGGGCGCCCTGACCGGAACGGATGACGGGGATGCCCGCATCCAGCTGTCCGGGCCCCCGGTCGACATGTCGTCCGAGATCGCGGTGCCGATCGGCATGGCGATCCACGAACTGACCACGAACGCGGCCAAGTACGGCGCCCTGTCCACCCGCGACGGGCGCGTCGCCATCACCTGGGCGCTGGAACCCGGCGGCCCGGCCGGGACCCTGCGCTTCTCCTGGGTCGAGAGCGGCGGCCCGCCCGTCAGCCCGCCAACCCGCCAGGGCTTCGGCTCGCGCCTGCTCCAGCGGGTGCTGACGGCCCAGGTCCGGGCGGAAGTGTCGATGGCCTACCCGGCGGAGGGCTTCGCCCTGACGATGCTCGCCCCCCTGCCTGTCCGCAACGCCGCGCTCAATCCGCTGGCCTGAGTGCCGGTCGGGGCGCCGCTCAGGCGGCGCCGCGGTTGTCGGTTTCACCGCCGGCCTCGACGAAGGCCTTGAGCTCGTCGAGGGAATCGAAGGTGTAGCGCCCGCGCGGCGTCTCCGCCTCGATCACCCCGTTGGCGTACATGACGTAGGTGTTCCCGCCCGACTTGTAGGTGCCCACGACCGGATGGTCCGGCTCGGGGACGGGCTCGGCCTCGTCGGTCGGAACCGCCGCAGTCTCTGAAGCGCTCGCAGGGGCGCTCTCCCGGACGCTCTCCGGAGCAGGCTCCTCGGCCGGAATCTCCACGAACGGCACCGTTTCGATCGGGGCGGCGGGCGGGGGCGTCGCCGCCGCTGCGTCCGGCTCGATCTCCGTGAACGGGGTTTCCGCCTGGGGCGGTTGCGGGAGCAAAGTGTCCGGGGGCGAGGCTCCTTCGACCAAGGCTGTCCCGTGCCGGGCTTCGTCGTGCCGGGCTTCGTCGTGCCGGGCTTCGTCGTGCTGGGCTTCGTTGTGCGGGGCATCCTCGTGCGGGGCTTCTTCGAGGGGCATGCCGGGGCGGAGGGTGTCCCTCAACGGAGCCGCGAAGAGGTCGTGGTCCGAGGCGGAGGCGCCGTCCGGCCGCGCGTCCTCGGGCAGATGGTTCGGCAGCAGCGGTTCGACCGCACGCGGCTGCGGCTGCGAGGGCGGGTCGGGATCGAAGAAGGTCGGTTCGAGGCCGTGACGGCCGGTGGTCCCAAGCCCTGCGCTTGATCCAAGCCCCGCGCCTGATCCAAGCCCTGCGCCTGCGCCGAGCCCTGCCCCGGCGCCAAATCCTGCGCCCAGGCTGGCAGCCGTGGCGGCTAGGCTCGGGCGGCCGCGGGCACCTACGCCCGGCTCCATCCCCCCGGTGAAGCTGTCCGGGTCGGTCGCCGCCGTCGGCGGCTCCGGAGGCGCGGTCTCCGGCGCGCGGGTGGCCGCCATCGTCCGTTCCAGCCCGCGCAGGCGGCCGGCGACGACGGCGAGGCCGAGCAGCACGGCTCCGGCCGAAGCCGTGGTGGCGCCCGCGATGGTCATGGCGAGACCGCTCTCGAGCCGAACGTAGGGGAATCCCTGGATGACCGATACGATGCCTCCGACGATCATGACGGCGGCCAGCGCGAACAGCGCGATGCTCATGGACTTCTCGACAAACGCCTGCATCTTACAGATGCGGCGCGCACACTAAAGGCCTGACCGGCATTTGCAAAACGCCGAATGGCGCGGCGGGCGCCTCCGCGCACGTGGCGCGCGGTCAAGATGATCGACCGGATCGGGCTCCGACCGGGAATGGGGCCGGCCCCGGAAGGGCATCGACTTCACCCGGGCATCGACTTACGTAACGACGCGTTGGTGCGAAGATCGCGCGCGGGTCGCGCGCCTGATCGTGTCCGATGACTCACGAGCCGGAGAGTTGCCCATGACCTTCACCCTGCCCGAACTGCCTTACGCCTACGACGCGCTCGGCCCCTACATGTCGAAGGAAACCCTCGAGTTTCACCACGACAAGCATCACAAGGCCTATGTCGACACCGGCAACAAGCTGCTCGAGGGCACGGGCCTGGAAGGCAAGAGCGTCGAGGAGGTCCTGACTTCCGCCTACGGCAACAACCAGCCGCTCTTCAACAATGCCGGCCAGCACTACAACCACATTCATTTCTGGCAGTGGATGAAGCCCAATGGCGGCGGCGCCGCTCCGGGTGCGCTCGCCAAGAAGATCGACGAGGATCTCGGCGGCTTCGAGAAGTTCAAGGCCGACTTCATCCAGGCCGGCGTCGGCCAGTTCGGCTCCGGCTGGGCCTGGCTCGCGGTTAAGGACGGCAAGCTCGCCATCATGAAGACCCCCAACGGCGAGAACCCGCTCGTGCACGGCGCCAAGCCGATCCTCGGCGTCGACGTCTGGGAGCACTCCTACTACATCGACTACCGCAACCGTCGTCCCGACTACCTCAAGGCGTTCATCGAGAACCTGGTGAACTGGGAGCACGTCGAGAAGATGTACGGCGAGGCCACCGCGTAAGGCCGAAGGCCAGGACGTTCGCGCCGCGAGTCGTCCGACTCGCGGCGTTGCCACACCGACCCCTCCCGAGACCGGCGGCGCCCGTCTCGACGAGATCCGATCGATCAAGTCGGGTCCTTCTTTCTCAGAGATCTATCCAGCCCGCACCTCACCCTCCCCCCTCTGCGGGGGAGGGTGACCCGCGAATGCGGGTCGGGAGAGGGGAGCGCCGCCCTATTCGAAGAGGTCGCGCTGCCCCTCTCCCGCCTGCTCCGCAGGCACTCTCCCCCGCGGCGGGGGGAGGGTGCGCGATGTCCGTCGAGTGAGACCCATGATCCGCAGCATCCTCTCCGTCGGTGGCTGGACGCTGGTCTCCCGCATCACCGGTTTCGCCCGCGACGTGGTGATGGCCGCGATTCTCGGCGCCGGGCCGGTGGCCGACGCGTTCGTGGTGGCGTTCCGCCTGCCGAACCATTTCCGGGCGATCTTCGGCGAGGGTGCCTTCAACACCGCCTTCGTGCCGAGCTACGCCAGCCTGTCGGAGAGCGAGAAGGCCGACCCGGCGGGGAGCGCGGCCCGGCGCTTCGCCGACCGCATCTTCACCCTGATGCTGTTGGTGCAGATCGGCTTCCTGGCCCTGGCGATGCCGGCGATGCCCTGGGTGGTCCGGGCCCTGGCGCCCGGCTTCTCCGAGGACCCGGAGCGCTTCGCGCTCGCCGTCTCGCTGACCCGGATCACCTTTCCGTACCTGCTGTTCATGACGCTGGTGACCCTGTTCTCCGGCCTCCTCAACGCGCATCGGCGCTTCGCCGTGGCGGCCGGGGCGCCGGTCCTCCTGAACCTGTCGATGCTGGCCGCCCTGGCCTCCGCATCGCTGTTTCCGAACGCCGCCTACGCCGCCGCCTGGGGCGTGACGGTGTCGGGCGTCCTGCAATTCGCCCTGGTGTGGTGGGATTGCCGGCGCGCCGGCATCGCCCCGGCCCTGGCCGCGCCGACCCTGCGCGACCCGGCCATGCGGCGCTTCTTCACGGTGCTGGGTCCGGCGGTGATCGGCTCGGCCGGATTCCAGATCTCGTCCTTCGCCGACACCATCATCGCCAGTCTGCTGCCCACCGGCGCGGTCTCGGCCCTGTACTACGCCGACCGGCTCTACCAGCTGCCCTTCGGGGTCATCGCCATCGCGGCCGGCACCGTGCTGCTGCCCGAGATGAGCCGGCGCATCGCGGCCGGCGACGTCGCCGGGGCGCACGCGGCGCAGAACCGGGCGGCGGGCTTTTCCCTCGCCCTCTCGGCGCCCTTCACGGTGGCGTTCCTCACCCTGCCGGCCCTGATCATGACGGCCCTGTTCCAGCGCGGCGCCTTCGGGGCGGAGGATGCCGCGCGGGCGGCCTCGGTGCTGGCCGCCTACGGGCTCGCCCTGCCGGCCGTGGTGCTCCTGCGCAGCGCGCTCGCCAGCTTCTATGCCCGGCAGGACACGATGACCCCGCTCATCGCTTCGCTGACCGCCATCGCGGTCAACGTGGCCTTGAAGGTGGTGCTCACCGGCCCCTACGGCGTCACCGGTCTCGCGCTCGCCACCGCCATCGGCCAGTGGATCAATCTCGGCCTCCTGGTGGTGCTCGCCTGGCGGCGCGGCTGGATGGCACCGGGCCGGACGCTGGGCGTCACCATCCTGGGCGTGACCGTGGCCTGCGCCGCGCTGGCCGCCACCGCCTCTTATGGCCTGCCGCTCGCCGAATCCGTGGTGCCGGCCCTGCCGCGCCTGCGCGAGATCGCGGTGCTCTGCGTGCTGGGGCTCGCCGGAACGCTGGTCTATGCGGGAGTGTTGTTGGCGACGCTGCGCGTGTGCGGGGTTCGCCTGCGGCGCGCCTGAGGAGGCCGCATGGCAGAAGAAGCATCCCCGCGCGTCGCCGTCTTCGACGCCTACGGCACCCTGTTCGACGTGCACGCGGCGGTGTCGCGCCATGCCGGGGCGATCGGCCCGGATGCCGCCGCCCTGTCCGAGACCTGGCGCGCCAAGCAGCTCGAATATTCCTGGGTGTTCGGCCTGATGCAGCGGCCGGTTCCGTTCTGGAGCCTGACCGAGCGGGCGCTCGACCATGCGCTGGCGACGTATCCCGACGTCGATCGGGCTTTGCGGCCCGCCCTGCTCGATGCCTATCGCGATCTCGCTGCCTATCCGGAGGTGCCCGGCACGCTCCGGGCCCTGCGGGCGGCGGGCTGGCGCACCGCGATCCTGTCCAACGGCGACGCCGCGATGCTGGAGCGCGCCGTCGCCTCGGCGGGGCTCGCCGACCATCTCGACGCGGTGCTCTCGGTCGAGTCGGCCCGGACCTTCAAGACCGCCCCCGCGGCCTACCGCATCGCCACGACGCATTTCGGCGTCCCGCCCGAGGCCGTGCTGTTCGGCTCCTCCAACCGCTGGGACGTGGCGGGGGCGGCCGCCTTCGGCTTCCGGCCCGTCTGGGTCAACCGCAAGGGGGTGCCGGACGAGTACCCGGATTTCCCACCCGAGCGTGTGGTTCGCAGCCTCGACGCCCTGCTCTGAACCGGGGCCGATTGCGCCCTGGCGTCAGGATCGTCCGAGAGCGGCCTCGATCAGCCTGACGCCGTCGGGGCTGTCCCACTCCGCCGGTCCCTTCATCACCCCGAGGGTGCAGCCGCGTCCGTCGACCAGCAGGGTGGTCGGCAGGCCGAGGGAGCCGGTGGCCTTCTGCAGGGCCGGCAGCACCCGCCCGGCCGGATCGGCGTAGTAGGCGAGCTGCCGGATGCCGTTCTGCTTGAGCCAGGCCGGCGGCGCGTCGAGGTTGCGGGTGTCGACATTGATCGCCACCACGCTGAAATCCGGACCGCCGAGCTTGCCTTGAAGCCGGTCGAGGGCCGGCATCTCGGCCTTGCAGGGCGCGCACCAGGTCGCCCACAGGTTCACCAGGCGCAGGGCCTTCACGTCGTCGAGGGTGGCGTCGGCCCCGTCCGGCCCCTTGAAGGCGAGGGCGGGGGCCGGCACCGGCCGGGGCGCGACCGCGAACGCGGCGACCTCGCCCCGGGCCAGCGGCGCGATCCGGGCCGCCGTCGCGGATGCGTCGGCGCACGGGGTTGCGGAAAGGTCAGCGGAGTTGCCGCCGGTCGAGCCCGTCCCGTATACGGCAAGCCATCCGCCGAGGATGGCGACGAGGGCGGCTCCGCCGGCGACCATCGCCCGGGTGCCGGGCATCATCGTTGCTTGCCCGAATGGCGTTGCTTGCCCGGATGGACGGGCCGAAGGGCTGGAAGGGTCAGTGAGAGCATGAGCAACCGGATGTGGGGCGGGCGCTTCGCGAGCGGCCCCGCCGAGATCATGGAGGAGATCAACGCCTCCATCGGGTTCGACAAGCGCCTCGCGCCCCAGGACATCCGTGGCTCGCTGGCGCATGTGGCGATGCTGGGACAGGCGGGAATCCTCCCCCCCGCCGATGTGGCTGCGATCGAGGACGGTCTCAAGGCCGTGCGCGACGAAATCGAGGCGGGGGGCTTCGTGTTCAAGCGCGAACTCGAGGACATCCACATGTCCGTCGAGAGCCGGCTGACCGAGATCGTCGGCCCGGCGGCCGGGCGCCTGCACACGGCGCGCTCGCGCAACGATCAGGTCGCCACCGACATGAAGCTGTGGGTGCGCGACACCCTGGACAGCCTGGACGCCCAGGCCGCCGGCCTGCAGAAGGCCTTGGCCGAGAAGGCGCAGGCCCATGCCGCCACGGTGATGCCGGGCTTCACCCACCTGCAATCGGCCCAGCCCGTCACCTTCGGCCACCATTGCCTCGCCTATGTCGAGATGCTGGCCCGCGACCGCGGCCGGTTCCGCGATGCCCGCGCCCGCCTGAACGAGTGCCCGCTGGGTGCTGCGGCGCTGGCCGGCACCTCGTTCCCCATCGACCGGCATGCCACCGCCGCCGCGCTGGGCTTCGACCGGCCGACGGCGAACTCCCTCGATTCCGTCGCCGACCGCGACTTCGCCCTGGAATCGCTCTCCGCCGCGGCGATCTGCGCCGTTCACCTGTCGCGCTTCGCCGAGGAGCTGGTGGTCTGGACCTCGGCCCAGTTCAACTTCGTCCGGCTGTCCGATGGGTACACCACCGGCTCGTCGATCATGCCGCAGAAGCGCAACCCGGACGCGGCCGAGCTGGTGCGGGCCAAGTCCGGCCGCGTCATCGGTGCGCTCACGGGACTGCTGATCGTGATGAAGGGACTGCCGCTCGCCTATTCGAAGGACATGCAGGAGGACAAGGAGGGCACCTTCGACGCGCTCCAGGCCCTCTCGCTGTGCCTGGCCGCCATGACCGGCATGGTGCGCGACCTCGAACCGAATGCCGCGGTGCTCGCCCGCGCCGCCGGCTCCGGCTACGCCACCGCGACCGACCTCGCCGACTGGCTGGTGCGGGAACTCGGCTTGCCGTTCCGCGAAGCGCACCACGTCACGGGCCGCCTCGTCGGCACGGCCTCCGCCCGCAATGTCGGCCTGGAAGACCTGTCGCTGGCCGAGATGCAGTCCGCCGAGCCCCGCATCACCGAGGCGGTCTACGCGGTGCTGGGCGTCGAGAACTCGGTCTCGAGCCGGACCAGCTACGGCGGCACCGCCCCCGACAACGTGCGCGCCCAGGCCGCACGCTGGATCGCGGCCCTCGCGGACGCATAGGCCGAAAGAACCGGCCTCGGGGCAGGTGCGTTCACGGCTTAGCTATGTGATGCTGTGTAAGACCTGACCCGAGCCCTTCGGAGATCTTTCCATGACCCCTGAAAGCGCGATTGCGCCGGATGATGTCCCGGCCCTCGCGGCCGATGCCACGGCCCTGATCGACGTGGCCCTGAGCCGGCTGCCCGAGGCCGACCGGGCCGCCTTCTGGGCCTCGGTGCGCAAGTGCTACAACACGCCCTACAACGACCCGAAGCCCCGGGCGCTGCCGCGGGTCCAGGTACCGGTCCAAGGACCGGTCCAAGGACCAGTCCAGGTATCGGTCCAAAGACCGGTCCAAGTACCGGTCCCGGTGCCGGTCCAAGGGGAGGCTCAGGCCGTCGCGCCCGTCGCCGAACCGGCTCGCACCACGGTCTCGAGCCTCGCGGCAGCCGTGATGGCGACGCTGCCGAGCGCTTTTCCGAGTGCCGTGCCGGCGGAGCCGCACGCCGCCTGACGCGTGCCGGCGGCGCCCCGGAGCGGGGGCGGCGCCATCGTCCTGTTTCCTGAAGTCCGCGTGCCTTCGCGCCGCAAGTCCGGACGCGTGGGCGGGGCCTCCCGGCCCGGCACCGTCCCGAAGGGTCCTCCATGCTTCCAGTTCTGCGGCGCGGTCTCCGGCTCGGGGCCGTCACGATCGTCCTGGCCGGTCCGGTCTCCCTCCTGCCGATGCCGGCCGTGCCCGGCGCGCTTCTCGGCGCGGCGCAGGTTTTGGCGCAGGATGCCGCGCCCGAGGCGTCCGAAGCGCCCAGCCGGAAGCGCGGCCGGCGCGGGCGCGAGAAGGCCCCCCTGACGGCGCCGGGCATGCAGCAGGCCACGCCGGTCGCGATCTTCGGCGACTGGAACGTCTTCGCCAACGGCCAGGGCAAGACCCGCGTCTGCTACGCCATCGCCCAGCCGCAGACGCGTTCGCCCAAGACCCTGAAGCGCGACACGGCCTATCTCTTCGTGACCGTGCGCAAAGCCGAGAACGTGGCCAACGAGGTCGCGGTGATGCTGGGCTTCCCCGCCAAGCCTGCCAGCAGCCAGGCCAAGGCCAATGCGGGGCCGGCGCCCACCGACCCGACCCTGATCCTCGGCGCCACCCGCTACGGCCTCGTCACCAAGGACAACAACGCCTGGCTCCAGAACCCGGCGGAGGAGACCCGCGTGGTCACCGAGATGACGCGCACGGCCAAGCTCCAGATCAAGACCACCTCGATGCGGGGCAATCCCACCCAGGACGATTACGCCCTGGCGGGCTTCGCCGAGGCGATGAAGCGCGCCCGCGACGAGTGCAAGTAGACAGACGAGCCGCAGGTCTGCGAGCCGCAGGTCTCCAGGCTACAGGTCTCCAGGCGCGCAGCAAGCAGGCGGGTCTACGCCCGCGTTGCGGCGTCTCCCGCCTGGGCCGCTTCGTCCCGGATCGATGACAAGGTGAGATGGGCCGGCGCGCCGTCGCCGGTCAGGTCGAGCCGGTCGGCGCCCGTGGCCAGCAGCAGGGACAGCGCCTCGCGCACCGAGGCGCCCTTGTCGAGGGCGGGCGCGCCCGGGGCGGCACCGGGGCGCGCCAGGGTGCCGGCGGGGATCAGGGCGAGGCGGCGCAGCGCCCGGTCCTGACCGGTGAAGCCGGCCACGAAGGCATCGGCCGGTGCGGCGAGGAGGCGCTCCGGGGTGTCGGCCTGGACGATCCGGCCGGCGCGCATCAGCACCACCCGGTCGCCCATCCGCATCGCCTCGTCGATGTCGTGGGTAACGAGGAGCACGGTCTTGCCGAGGCGCCGCAGGATGGCGCCGATCTCACCCTGGAGCCGGTCGCGGGCGACGGGGTCCACGGCCCCGAAGGGCTCGTCCATGAGGAGGACCGGCGGATCGGCCGCGAGCGCCCGGGCGACGCCGACGCGCTGGCGCTGGCCGCCGGAGAGCTCGTGCGGGCGCCGCCGGCGATACTCGGCCGGGTCGAGTCCCACGAGATCGAGCATGGCATCGACCCGCTCGGCGATCCGGGAGCGGGGCCAGCCGAGCAGGCCCGGCACGGTGGCGATGTTGTCGGCGACGCTGCGATGGGGAAACAGGCCGACGCCCTGGAGCACGTAGCCGATGCGTCGGCGCAGGGCGACCGGATCGCCCTGCATCACGTCCACGCCCGCGACGAGGACCCGGCCCGCATCCGGCTCCACCAGCCGGTTGACCATGCGCAGAGTGGTGGATTTCCCGCAGCCCGAGGGGCCGATCAGGGCGCAGACGCTGCCTTCGGCGACCGCGAGGTCGAGATTGTCCACGGCGGGGCGCCCGGCATCCGGGAACCGCTTGCTGACGCCCTCCAGGCGGATCACGGCACGGTTCCGACGTGACGCACGCCGGTCTGCGGCTCAGCAGCCCTTGCAGATCGAGCCCATGGTGGTGCGCATCTTGTTGTCCCAGGCCTTGTCGCGGGCCGCCGAGGCGCGCTGGGCCTTCACCATGTCGGCCTCGGTGGAGGCGCGGGTGTAGGGAGCGCCGCCCCGGTCGCCGCCGCTCGGCGGCTTGGTCACGCCCGATGCCGTGATGTTCCGTGGAACGGGCGCGCCCGGCGCGGGCTGGGCCAGCACCGGAGCGGCACCGAGGAGAACGGCGAGGGTCGAAACGACAAGGATGCGGGACATGAGGGCAGACGATCCCCGACAGATTTCAGCGCATGGAGCCGAAGGACGGATCGGTCCGCAGGCCTGACGGCCTGGCGATCCGCCACTCGCTTCGTTCTGATCCCTACGATGGACAGCGCTTGAAAATATGGCGCCTTGACCATGCCGGACCCCGCCGGAGCCCTGATCAGGTGCGAAATGGCACCCCTGGGCGGCTTTCGTCGGTCAGGCAGTGCCGTCACGGACCGCTGAGAAACCCGATCCGCTGGCGGGCCGGCTGGCCGAGCCAGAGCAGGACGGCCCCGATCACCAGTCCGACCAGGGCGGCGGGCGCCAGGGTGAGCGGCAGAACCAGGATCTTCCACAACCAGGGGGCGACGCCCTCGACCGTGCCCTGCAGGGCGCTCGCCCGGTCCTTGAACAGGGTGAAGGCGAGGTCGCTGACGCTGGTGACGCGCACGGCGTCGTTCGCGATGGAGCGCGCGCCGTCATAGACGAGGCAGACGAAGCCCGCCGCGAGGAAGACGAGGCCGAGGAAGCGGCTGAGGAAACGGACCATCGCACCCGATCGCACCGCCGGCATCCGGGCCGGCCCCGGAGGCTGAGTAGGAGGGCACGTCGCGGTGCGCAAGCCACCGTCGTCCGAGCGGCGGGCGCTGCGGTTTGCGCGGGATCGCGATCGCGCCATATGCGGGCACGGGGCCGCGCGGCGCGGGGCCCATCCGCAGCCCGAGACCCGATCGAAGCCCATGCGCGACGCCTCCCCCCTCCTCGATCCGGTGCCCGCCCCCGGCGAGACCGCACCCGCCCTCGCGCTGGTGATCTTCGATTGCGACGGCGTCCTCGTCGACAGCGAGCCGATCAGCCTCGGGCGCCTGACTGCCGGTCTCAACCGCATCGGCGTGCCCATCGACGTCGAGACCGTCCGGGCGCGCTTCGCCGGCACCTCGATGGTTTCCATCATGGGCCACATCGCCCGCGATTACGGAGTCACGGCGCCGGAAGGCTTCGTCGAGGCGGTGAAGGAGGATACCCTGCGGGCTTTCGACACCGAGCTGCGCGCCGTGGCGGGCGTCGCGGCGGCAGTGGCCGAACTCGGCCTGCCGTCCTGCGTCGCTTCGAGCAGCGACCCCGTGCGCCTGCGCCACTCCCTCGGGCTCACCGGCCTGCTGCCCCTGTTCGAGGGGCGGATCTTCTCCTCGACCCTGGTGGCGCGGGGCAAGCCGGCCCCCGATCTGTTCCTCCACGCCGCCGCCGCCATGGGCGTCGCCCCGGAGGCCTGCCTGGTGATCGAGGACAGCGTTCCGGGCGTCACCGCCGCCCGCGCCGCCGGCATGCGCGTCGTCGGCTTCAGTGGCGGCGGTCACTGGAGCCACGATCCGTCGGCGGCCGACCTGACCCGGGCCGGCGCCGCCCGGATCTTTCGCGACTATCAGGACCTTGCCGCCATCATCGCGGCCGCCTGACGCCTCCGGCGCGCGGAGTGCGGGCGCGCCGCGAAAGAAGCACGCGCCCCGCGCGTCGAGCGGGGCCGTTTGTGCCACGTTTCGCCCTGCATTCGAAAGATCGATCCGTTGACGAAAGCTCGCCGGATGAGCATCTTGAAGACGTTCGGTGGCCCCCAATCGGGTCGCCGGGCCGCGGTGATTTGAAGTGTGTAGCTTGCGCCGCGTCATCAAACGCTAAAGCACCGCGATGCGCGCGCGCCTCGTGGTCCTTCTTAACAAGGATGACTTGCCGTGACTGTCTGCACTGCGCTCCGATCTCCACAGAACGCCCGGTTCCAACGCGGTTGTTGTCGACGCTGACCTCTCCGTCGCGTCCCACGATCCTGTCTCTGCCGGCCCAAAGCCGGCCACCGGAGTTCCCGTCATGCCGCATGCCCAGACCGACGCCGATCGGGCGTTGAACCGCCTGCACGCCACGCCCGCTTTCCCGGACCACCGGGCGGACCGCGCCCGCAACCGCCTCCATGCCGAGCCGACCCGCATCATCGAGATCGGCGAGGTCACCGCCGGCATCGCCGTGCCGGAGCCGGGCGGGGTCCGCTTCTTCGCATCGAGCCGCGACTTCGCGCCCCTCGAGGGCACGGTGTTCCGCAGCGTCGAGCAGGCCGCCCGGGCCGCCCGCGACCGCTTCCGCAGCCAGACCCGCCCGCGGGCCGGCGCCCTCGGGGAACGCCTGCGGGCGGTGTAAGCGGGCGACCCGGGCGCATCGCGACACCGGGGGGCGGCGTCAGACCGGCCAGGCCGCATCCCGGTAGGCGCCGTCCCAGAACAGGTATTCGAGCCGGGTGGCCTGGCGGTAGGCCCGGTGCATCCGCACCCGGACGTCCGGCGAGGCGCCGCGGGCCGCCGCGTCGGTGGCGGCGATCATGGCGGCGACGGCCTCGGCGAAATCCTCGCCCGCATAGGTGTCGATCCAGGCCCGGTACGGGTTGTCGGCGCCAGCCCGCGCAACGATGTCCCGGCCGATCTCGGCATAGATCCAGAAGCACGGCAGCAGGGCGCCGAGCACCACCTCGTAAGGCTCCGCGTAGGCGATGGCGAGGAGGTACGACACGTAGTGATCGCAGGGTGGCGAGAGCGGTGTCTCAGCGAAGGTCGTGGCGTCGATGCCGTAATCGCGGAAGAAGCCGCCGTGCAGCGAGCGCTCCACCACGATCGCAGTCTCGGCCGCGCGGGCGAACTGCACCATCCGGTCCGGGTCCGGCGCCTTGGCGGCGGCGAGGGCCAGCGCCCGGCCGAAGCCCACGAGGTAATGTGCATCCTGCACGATGTAGTGGATGAAGCGCGCGCGGGTGAGGGTGCCGGCGGCGAGTTCGGCGTTGAACGGCATGGTGCGGATGGTCTCGTAGGCCTCCGCGTTGCGCGCCCAGGCCTCTGCTGAGAACGCCTCGCCCGATCCAGCGTCTGTCGAGACGGCCCTCGTCATACCCGGCTCTCCGGCTCGAAGGACAGGGTGACGCCGTGGCGGGCGCGCTGGCCCGGGGCCAGCATCCGCTGCGAATCCCGCCGCGTGAGGTCGCCGGCGAAGCCCGCCCAGTCGGCATGGCCGGTCCAGCATTCGAGCGAGAGGAACGGGGCCGTCGGCTTGGTCCAGACCGCCAGATGGGGAAAGTCCGAGACCGCCAGACGGATCGCCGCGCCGTCGGGCCCGGTGAAGCGCATCCAGGCGCTCGCCGCATCCCGGAACACCAGGGCCTCGGTGAAGAGGGCCGGATCGAGGGGCAGAGTGTCGCCGTCGAGCGGGACCGGCCGCTCCGCGCGCAGGAGCAGGCCGCCGTCCCCCACCTCCGGCACGAACGGACGTTCCGGGTGTTCGAACCGGACCGCGTAGCCGCCGCCCGCCGCGCGGGTGCCGCCGGCGAAGGGCCACGGGAAGGCCGGGTGGAAGCCGAGGCCGTAGGGCAGGGGTACCGTGTCGGTGTTCTCGATCCAGATCTCGAAGTCGAGCAGGCCGGGGCCGACCCGGGCGGTGATGTCGAGGCGGAAGGCGTAAGGGAAATGCGCGCGGGTCTCGGCGCTGTCGGTCAGGCGCAGGTCGACGCTGTCGGCGGCCCGCTCGATCACCTTGAAGGGCAGGTCGCGGGCAAAGCCGTGCTGCGGCATCGGGTAGGCCTGGTCGCCCACCTGCACGGTGCCGCCCGAGGAGGCGCCGACCACCGGGAACAGCCACGGCGCGTGGCGATTCCAGTGCTGCGGATCGCCGCTCCAGAGGTATTCGCGTCCCGCCACCTGCCAGGACACGGGCTCGGCGCCATCGACGTCGATGACCGCCTGCGTGCCGTCGCCGGCGCTGATCGTAATCCGTTCGCCCATCTCGCGTCCTGTCGTCCGGCTGGCCGCTCCCCAGATGGGGGCGGCGGGAGGGGTCCTCAGCGCGCCTTCAGCACCGCCCGGCAGGCGGAGGGAAGGGCGGCCATGGTCATCGGAGGCTTCGGGCGCGGCGGTTTCGTCGCCGGTTTCGGATTCAGGATCGCGTCGCTGAACCAGTAGGCCAGCTCCTCGCCGCAGCCGTCGCCGGAGGGCGGCGGGGCCTGGTCGCCGCACTGGTCCTGGCCCGCCGGGCAGGCGAGGCGGATGTGGTAGTGGTAGTTGTGCCCGTACATCGGCCGCACCTTCGAGAGCCAGGCCCGGTCGCCGCCGGCCTCGCGGCACAGGGCCTTCTTGATCGCCGGATTGACGAAGAGGCGCGCCACCTCGCGCTCCTGCGCGGTCATCCGGATCAGCTTGAGGTGCTCGGGAGTCCAGACCCGCGGATCGATGTCGAGGCGGTCGGCCCGGACCACGTTGGTGGCGGAGGTCTCCTCGCGTTCGGCCCGGCTCATGCGGTGATCGGGCATCGGGGTCAGCCAGATGTCGGCGTCGAGGCCGAGCTGGTGCGAGGCGTGGCCGGTGAGCATCGGGCCGCCGCGCGGCTGCGACATGTCGCCGACGAGGAGGCCGCTCCAGCCGATGCGAGGCGCCTTGGCGGCCAGCCGCTCCAGGAATTCCACCAGCGGCGGGGTGCCCCACATCCGGTTGCGCGACAGGCGCATCACCTGCCAGTTCGGCCCGTCGACGGCCAGCGCCTCGCCGCCCGAGAAGCAGCCCTTGGCGTAGGAGCCGTAGGCCTCGGCGGGGCCGGGAGCGGGCGTGGTGGCGCGGCCGAACAGGGCCTTGGCGGGGGTGTCCGGCGCGTCCGGATTGGCCAGTGGCGGCAGGGGTTTCGGGTTGACGCTGCCCCGGTCCTGGGCCTCGGCGCACAGGGGCAGCCCGAGGATTGGGGCGAGGAGCAGGAGGGTCGCGAGGCGGAGACGGAGGGTCAGCGGAAGGCTCCCGGAATCGCGTCCCCACCGAGCGGGGCGCCGTGAATCAGGCCGAGGATCCAGGCCGAGGTCGAGACCCCCGGGGTGAATCCTGGATCGTGGCGCCACGCTAGTCGATCGGGGCTCGGCCCGTCGAGGGCGCGCAGCGAAGGTTCGCGAACGCCCCCGGGTAGGACGGAGAAGCCCGGCCTAGTCCACCGGCGAGACGGCGATGCGGATCGAGTCCGCCGCGGCGTTGCTCACCAGCAGGGTGATGGGGGCGGTGCCGAGCTGGAAGCGCACGCTCTTTGCCAGCATCGGGCAGCCGTGCCGCTGCGTATGCGCCGTGGGCGGCCGGGTGGTGTGTCCGTCCTGGCTCACATCGACCCAGGCCCGGTCCGACAGGGTGACCTGATAGGCACCGGGCGCCAGCGGCGCATCGAGGTGGAGCACGCCCGCATAGGTGCCGGGCTTCGCCTCCCGCGATGGCGGGAAGGGCGACGCGACCTCCGCCAGAGGCTTCAGCCCGAGCAGAGCCGCCGGCATCGCTGCCGCCAGCTTGCCGCCGGATTCCACCCGCGGCAGGCCCGCGGCCGAGAACCAGGCCTGCTCGCGCAGGAGCGACCAGTCGAACTGCGTGCAGGCTGCCGGATCGGCGGTCGGCTGCTGCGCCTGCGCGGCGCTGGCGACCAATGCGAAAACCGCGATCGCGGCGATGCGGCGCATCGGCCTCAATCCACCGCGACCAGAACGTCGGAAGACTTCACCACCGCATAGGCGTCGCCGCCCACGGTCAGCTTCAGGCTGTCAACGGATTCGTTTGTGATCGAGGCGGTCACCAGCTGGCCGCCCGCGATCTCGATCTTCACGTGTGCCGTCGTGGCACCCTTCTCGACCGAGACGACCTTGCCCTTGAGGACGTTGCGCGCGCTGATCTTCATGAAACCATGATCCTTGAACTCTCTGGGGCCGGGCGAAGACGTTTCCTCCGGCGGATCGGGACGATGCCGCGCAGGCAGCCGTGGTGCAAGGCGGCGCGACGCAACCCTGCATCCGAGGTCGGGCCCGGAACCGGAGCGCCGCGGCCGCTCAGGCCTCGGGATCGTCCTCCGTCGCGGTTTCCACCTCGGAGACCCGGCGGCGCGACCCCCATTCGGCGAGCACCGCATTGAGGTCGTCGAGGACGAAGTGTCGGGCGCTGTCGCGATCGTAGCCCTCGTCCAGCAGGGTGTCGTACTCGGTGAAGACGTGGCGCCCATAGGCCACCAGGGCGAGCCAGGCGGCGGTCTCGGGCTGCGCATTGCGCAGGCCCGGGCTCGCCAGGGCGCGGTCGATCACCGCCTCGGTCTCGAAATCGGGCAGGCGTGGCGCGAGCCGCGCCAGCGCCGCGGCGACCACCTCGCGCCGGTTCATGCCTCGCCCTCCGTCACCGCCATCCGCCCGGGATCATCGATGCCCTCCGCTCCGCGCCCCGCCGAGGCGCTGGGGTGCGCGACCGCGCGGGAAAAGTCCACGCCTGTCAGGACTCCGGATGGCACGCCGTGCCCGGCACGGCCCCGGATGGCACGCCGTGCCCGGCACGGCCCCGGATGGCACGCCGTGCCTGGCACGGCCCCGGATGGCACGCCGTGCCCGGCACGGCTCCCGGATGGCACGTTGTTCGCTTGAGCAGGGCGCCGGACGTGCTGTCCCGGATCGGGTCGCCAGCGGACGACGCGCGGCCGCGCTCTGCTTCGCTCACCGCGTGTGCGGGGCCGAACCTATGCAAGCTTTGTGCGCTCTGCGCCCGAACTGATCTGTTTCAGAACGGGTTCTCGCGGCCCGAAAAGGCTCACTGATCCGCAGAGATCGCGTAGACGGCCGGATGAATTGCCTGCTGCTTTGCCGTGAATTGTTCGATAATAATTTCATGTCACATGTGTCGCGTCGGGCGACGGAGCCGGACCGCGCATCCGTTGACGGACCCTCTCGTGACCCAGGACAGTTCCGTTCTCATCGTCTCGGACAGACCGCAACTTGCGGCCCTGCTGTGCCGTGCCGTCGAGACCGTGGTGACCTGCCGCTGCATCGAGCCGTTCGAGTCCCTGCCGTCGGTGCTTCCCCTCGTGGCGGTGGTCGACATCGGCGGGGATGCCATGCTGGCGGCCACCTGGATCGCCCGGCTGCATGGCTCCCGCATCGCCAGCCTCCAGCTCACCAACCACCCTCCGGTCGGCGTGGGCCGGTCCGCCGCCGCCACCCGGACCCTCCCGTCGAACGCGCCCCGCACCGTGGTGCTCGCCGCCCTGTTCGGGCTCGTCGGGACCTGGCAGGCGGCGCGCCGGAGCAATGGGGTCAAGGCGGCGGCCAAGTTGCCGGCCAAGTTGCCGGGCGAGACGCCGGCCCATACGCCCACCGATGCGCCGGCCGAGATGATCCTCCCTCCGGCCGCGAAGGCACCGCGGCGGCGGAAGGTTCGCGCCACCGCCGAGCGGGCGCGGGCCGCCGTCGCCCTGGTGGCCGACGCCTTCCGGGCGGCCGAGGCCGGGCAGCCTCTGAACCCGCAGGAGATCGATGCGGGAACCGACCTCATCCTGGAGGCCGTCTCGGAGGCCGGCATCCGGACCTGGCTCGACGTGCTCCAGGGCCATGACCAGCAGCTCTATCAGCACTCCCTCAGCGTCGCGGGCTATGCCGCCGCCTTCGGGGCCGGCTTGAGGCTGGCCCGCGCCGACCAGAAGCGTCTCGCCCGCGCCGCCCTGCTGCACGATGTCGGCAAGGCCAAGATTCCCCTCGCGATCCTGAACAAGCCCGGCCGCCTCACCACGGCGGAAATGGCGGTGATGCGCACCCATCCGGCGCTCGGCGCCGACCTGCTGGGTGCCCAAAGCGGCTTCGACGCAGCGACCCTCGAGGTGGTGCGCTCCCATCACGAGATGCTGGACGGCAGCGGCTATCCGGACGGCCTCGCCGGGGCGGCGATCCCCGACCTCGTGCGCCTCGTCACGATCTGCGACATCCATTCGGCCCTGACCGAGCGGCGGCCGTACCGCGATCCGCTTCCCCACGGCGAGGCCTATGCGGTGATGCAGGGCATGCTGCCGAAGCTCGATTCCGACCTCCTGGCCGCCTTCCAGCGGCTGGTGCTGCAGGGCGCGCTGGCCGACGCCGTCGCCTGAGGTCCGAGGTCCGAGATCTGCAGATCTCGGCCCGGTGACCCCGAGGACAAAGCCCCCAAGGACGAAGCCCCCGAGCGCGAAGACCCCGAGCGCGAAGACCCCGAGGGATGAGGATTCCGGCACGATAATGCGTGTCGAACGCGTTCATCTCCCGATCCGTCGCGACTCAGAGAGATCCTCTCCGGCGCATCACGCATTCAAAAGAACGTTTCATTGATTCTCGGGCGCGCAACGGGCACGTTTTCGTCAGAACGGCGCTGCGAAAACACCGACAAACCGGTTGGTTTCACAGGGCCTATATCTCCCCCTGCTGAGCCAGGATCTTCGGAATATTCGTTGTCGTCCAACGTTCGTCTTGAGCGGTGACGCAATGCATCCGAAAAGCCCGACGCCAGATCTTTTCGACTGCGCCAATCGGATCGTTGAGCCCGAGCGCGTCGCCCACGAGAGTGAGCTCATGTCTGTGCCCCGCTTGTCACTGCCCCGCATCGTCGGCTTCACCGCCAATCTCCAGCGCCCGTCGAAGACCCGCGCTCTGGCCGAGGCGCTGGCCGAGGCGGTCGGAGCCCAGGTCCGGGCCGACATCCGCCTGTTCGACATGGTCGATGCCGGCACCGGCCTCGGGGCCGCCTGGTCGCGGGATCTGCTGCCGCTGCCGGCCCGCCGCATCGTCGAGGCCATCGAGGGCGCCGACGCGCTCATCGTCGGCTCGCCGGTCTACAAGGGCGCCTATACGGGCCTGTTCAAGCACCTGTTCGACTTCGTCGATCCGGCGGCTTTGGTGGGCAAGCCCGTGATTCTCTCGGCAACCGGCGGCGGCCCGCGCCACGCCCTCGTGGTCGAGCATTCCCTGCGTCCGCTCTTCGGCTTCTTCAGCGCCCACACCATCCCGAGCGCGGTTTACGGCTCGGACGCCGATTTTCGCGAGGGCGTCCTGGTCGATGACGGCGTGAAGGCCCGCATCGGCGACGCGGCGAACCAGCTCGCGGAACTCCTCACGGCGCGGGCCGCCCGCGCCGCGTCGCCGGAGGCCGATGCGCCGGTCTCGGCCTTCGCCAGCGCTGGTTGAGGGCGCGCCCGCAATGCTGTCCCGACGCAGCCTCCTCGCCGGTGCCGTGGCCGCCGCCATGCCCGGATCGGTCATCCTGCCGGCCGCCGCAGAAGCCGGCAGCTTTCGCATCGGCTACCAGAAGAACGGCATCCTCGTCGTCGCCAAGCAGCAGGGCACCATCGAGCGGGCGCTGAAACCCCTCGGGGTCACGGTGCGCTGGACCGAATTCTCGTTCGGGCCGCCGGTGCTCGAAGCGCTCGGCATGGGCGCCATCGATTTCGGCCAGACCGGCGCGCCGCCCCCGGTCTTCGCCCAGGCCGCCGGCAACACCCTCCTGTACGTTGCGGCCCAGGATGCCGGCGGCTCCGGCGAGGCGATCCTGGTACCGCAGGGCTCGCCGTTGACGACGCTCGCCGACCTCAAGGGCCGCCGCGTCGCCTTCGCCAAGGGATCGAGCGCCCACTACCTCGTCGTCCGCGCCCTGGAGACGGCGGGGCTGACCTACGGCGACATCGAGCCCGTGACCCTGGCGCCCGCCGATGCGGCGGCGGCCTTCGCGCGCGGCGCCGTGGACGCCTGGGCGATCTGGGACCCGTACTTCGCCATCGCCGAGCGCCAGCCCGGCACCCGCATCCTGGCCAGTGCCGCCGAGATCGAGAGGCCCACCAACTTCTTTCTCGGCAACCGGGACTTCACGCATGCCAACGCCCCCGTGGTCCAGGCGGCGGTCGCAGCCCTGGCTGAAGTGGCGGCCTGGTGCGAAGCGAATCGCCCGGAGGTGGCCGCCCTGCTGTCGAAGGGCACCGGCGTGCCCCTCGATGCGACCCGGCGCGCCGTCGACCGCAGCGTCTACGTCATCGCGCCGCTCAGCGAGGCCGTGATCGCCGGCCAGCAGCGCGTGGCCGACCGCTTCCAGGCCCTGGGCCTGATCGCCAACCCCATCCGCGTGCGCGACGCCGTGTGGACGCCGCCGGCACCTCCGGCAAGCAAGGGCTGACCCATGACTCCCTCTTTCGGCACCCGCACCCTCGAGCGTCTGACGCCCTGGCTCGTGCCCGCCGTGATCCTGCTCGGCTGGCAGGTCGCCGCCTCCACGGGCCTCGTCTCCACCCGGTTCATGCCGGCTCCCTCGGGGGTCGTCGCAGCGGGCTGGCAGGCGGCGCGCAGCGGCGAACTCTGGACCAACCTGTCGATCAGCTTCGCCCGTGCGGCCGTAGGCTTCCTCATCGGCGGCGGCATCGGCTTCGCGCTCGGCCTCGCCAACGGCCTGTCGCGCCTGTCCGAGCGCCTCACCGACACGACGTTGCAGATGATCCGCAACATCCCGCACCTGTCGCTGATCCCCCTGGTGATCCTGTGGTTCGGCATCGACGAGGAGGCCAAGCTCTTCCTCGTGGCGATCGGGGTGTTCTTCCCCGTCTACGCCAACACCCTGCACGGCATCCGCTCGGTCGACCCGCAGCTCGTCGAGATGGGCCGGGTCTACGGCATGTCGGCGACCACCCTGTTCACCCGCGTGGTCCTGCCCGGCGCGCTGCCCTCGATCTTCGTCGGCCTGCGCTACGCGCTCGGCATCATGTGGCTGACGCTGATCGTCGCCGAGACGATCTCGGCCTCGTCCGGCCTCGGCTACATGGCGATGCAGGCCCGCGAGTTCATGCTGGTCGACGTGGTGGTGCTGGCGATCGTGATCTACGCCGGCCTCGGCAAGGCTGCCGACGCCGTCACCCGCCTGCTGGAGCGCCGGTTCCTGGCCTGGAACCCGGCCTACCGGAACGCGTGATGCGCCGTTGGCGCCTCTCCTCCTCACCAAGCGGGAGGGAGCGCCAGACCTTCGACCAGACCTTCGAGGCGTGCCGCTTCACGCCAGCGGCGCTCCCAAAACCCCCTTCTCCCATTCGACGGTCCGCCCCATGCTCGCCACCGCCCTTCCTGTCCCTGACGATTCCCAGCTTCGCGAGGACACGCCGATCCGCGACCTGAAACCGCGTGGGGTCGCCGCCCCGAAGGCGCCGGCCCGGGTCGCGCCGCAGGCCTCCGCCACCGGCATCGGCGTCACGATCCGGGATTTGCGGAAGGACTTCGACGGCCACACGGTGATCGAGGGGCTGGACCTGCACATCCCGGCCGGGCAGTTCGTCGCCGTGGTCGGGCGTTCGGGCTGCGGCAAGAGCACCCTGCTGCGGCTGATCCTCGGCCTGGAGCAGCCGAGTGCCGGCCGCATCGCCCTCGAATCCGAGGCCCTGCGCACGCCTTCGAAGCGCATCATGTTCCAGGAGCCGCGCCTGCTGCCCTGGGCCCGCGTCGTCGACAACGTGGCGGTGGGTCTCGGCGAGGGGGGCCGCAAGGCCGAGCGGCGCGCCAAGGCCGAGGCGGCCCTGGCCGAGGTCGGCCTGTCCGAGAAGGCCGGCAACTGGCCCGCGACCCTGTCGGGCGGCCAGCGCCAGCGCGTGGCCCTGGCCCGCGCTCTCGTCAGCGGTCCCGGATTGCTCGCCCTCGACGAGCCGCTCGGCGCCCTCGACGCCCTGACCCGCATCGACATGCAGGCGATGATCGAGCGGATCTGGCGGGCGCAGGGCTTCACCGCCATCCTGGTCACCCACGACGTCGCCGAGGCCGTGGCGATGGCCGACCGCATCCTGGTGGTGGAGGCCGGCCGCATCGCCCTCGACGTGACGGTCGACGTGCCCCGGCCCCGACGCCGGGGCGACGCCGACCTCGCGGCTCTCGAAGGCCGCATCCTCGATCACCTGTTGTCCGAGCGCGCGCCGTCCTGAGCGCCGCCGCCTCCCACCACACGAGAGCCCCATGACTGGACAGACCGACGTTCTCTGGTTCCTCCCCACCCACGGCGACGGCCGCTTTCTCGGTGCGCAGGAAGGCGCCCGCGACGTCTCGATCGCCTATCTCCGCCAGATCGCCCAGGCGGCGGACGAGCTCGGCTATTACGGCGTGCTCCTGCCCACCGGCCGCTCCTGCGAGGATTCCTGGGTGGTGGCCTCGGCGCTGGCGCCCCTGACCAAGCGCCTGCGCTTCCTCGTCGCCGTGCGCCCCGGCCTGCAGGAGCCCGCGATGGCCGCCCGCATGGCCGCGACCCTCGACCGGATCTCGGACGGGCGCCTGCTGATCAACGTCGTCACGGGCGGCGACCCCGTCGAGCTGCGCGGCGACGGCGTCTTCCTCGATCATGACGAGCGCTACGTCGTCACCGACGAGTTCCTGCACATCTGGCGCGGGCTGATGTCGGGCGAGACCGTCAGCTACGCGGGCAAGCACCTCAAGGTCGAGGAGGGCCGGGTGATCTTCCCGCCCGTGCAGACGCCTTACCCGCCGCTCTATTTCGGCGGTTCGTCGCCGGCCGGCATCGAGGTCGCGGCCGAGCATTGCGAGGTCTACCTGACCTGGGGCGAGCCTCCGGCCGGCGTCGCGGAAAAGATCGCCAAGGCCCGCGAGGCGGCCGACCGCAAGGGCAAGACCTTCTCGTACGGCATCCGCCTGCACGTCATCGTGCGCGAGACCGAGGGCGAGGCCTGGGCCGCTGCCGAAAACCTGATCTCGCGCCTCGACGACGAGACCATCGCCAAGGCTCAGGCCACGCTCAAGCGCCAGGATTCGGTCGGGCAGAGCCGCATGATGGCCCTTCACGGGGGCGACCGCACCAAGCTCGAAGTGTCGCCGAACCTCTGGGCCGGCGTCGGCCTGGTGCGCGGCGGCGCCGGCACCGCCCTGGTCGGTTCGGCCGATCAGGTGGCCGACCGCATGAAGGAATACATCGACCTCGGCATCGACCGCTTCATCCTGTCGGGCTACCCGCACCTGGAGGAGGCCTACCGCTTCGCCGAGCTGGTCTTCCCGAAGCTCCCCCTGCGGGCCACCACCGGCGTCGCGCCCAGCAACGCCCGCAACAACGGCCCCTTCGGCGAGGTCATCGCCAACGACATCGTGCCCAGCCGCCGCATCGCGGCGCATTGAGGGGGCGACGTCCCCGGGCGACGAGAGCCCGGCGGACAGGAGAGCCACCGTCATTCCGGGGCGCCGCAGGCGAGCCCGGAATCCAGAGCCGCGACAGCGTCGGATTCTGCCGCACCTGTGTTTCTGGTTCCCGGACTCCGCTGCGCGGCTCCGGGATGACGGAGAGCAGATGGAAGCCGAGCGGCTGGGTTCATCCATCGGACATCGAGCCCGAGCATCCCCGCGTGAAGGAGCCCCCCATGCCCGCCGCCACCCGTGCCCTTGCGCTCCGCCCCGACGGCACGCGCCGCGCCTGGATTCTCCTCACCGCCCTGGCGCTGCTGACCTTCGGCACCCTGCACGCCCGCGCGGACGAGAAAGTCATCCGCATCGGCTATCAGAAATACGGCACGCTGGTGCTTCTCAAGGGCAAGGGCCTGCTGGAGCAGCGCCTGAAGCCGCTCGGCTACCGCGTCACCTGGGCCGAGTTCCCCTCGGGGCCGCCCCTGATGGAGGCGCTGAATGCCGGAGCCGTCGATCTCGGCTCGGCCGGCGAGGCCCCCCCGATCTTCGCCCAGGCCGCCAACCCGGACCTGCTCTATGTCGGGCACGAGCCGGCGGCGCCGAAGGGCGAGGCGATCCTGGTGGCGCAGGACAGCCCGATCCGCACGGTGGCGGACCTGCGCGGCCGGAAGATCGCCCTGAACAAGGGCTCGAACGTCCACTACTTCCTGGTCCGCGCCCTCGAGCAGGCCGGTGTGCCCTACGAGGCCGTGAGCCCGACCTTCCTGGCGCCGGCCGACGGGGCCGCCGCCTTCGCCCGGGGCGCGGTCGACGCCTGGGCGATCTGGGACCCCTTCCTGGCCTCGGGCGAGCGCAGCACCGGCGGGCGCATCCTCGTCGACGGCACCGGCCTCGTGCCGAATCGCCAGTTCTACCTCTCGACCCGCGCCTTCACGGCGGCCAACGGCCCGGCCCTCGACGCGACGCTCGCCGCCATCGGCGAGATCGATGCCTGGGCCAAGGACAACACCGACGCGGTGGCGGCCGAGCTCGCGCCCTCGGTCGGCATTCCGGCCCCGATCCTCACGGTGGCGCTGCGGCGCCTCACCTACGGGGTCACACCCCTGAACGCCGAGACCACCGCCGACCAGCAGCGCGTCGCCGACACCTTCCACCGCCTCGGCCTTCTGCCGAAGCCGCTTGATGTCGCCTCGGCGGTGCGCAAGCCCGGAAGCTGAGGGCTTGTTGCATCCTGTGGTTGCGTTCCGGTGAGCGAGGTTTAACCTCGGCGCCTCTCTGCGGATGGGAGGCGGGCATCGCTCAGGCCATGCGAATCTCATGACGGGACGGACGCTCGTCATCCTCCTCGGCGGGGCGGTCCTTCTCACGGTGACGACCTTGGTCGCCGTGCCGTTCTGGGCCGTCCTCACGGCCATGCCGGATCGGGCGCGGCCATCCCTCGTGCAGAACCTCCCGACCGAGTTTGCGCGGGGCGATGCGGCTTTTGCTGCGCGCATCGCCGACACATTCCCGCTCGGCTCGTCGGAAGGGGGCCTGATCTCGCGCCTGCGGGCCGAAGGTTTCAGCAGCGATCCGCCGGCCGCGAATCCGGCCGAAGGGCGTCGGGCGTGGTTCGTGCTCTCGGAGCCATCCTGCACCCTGACGTGGCGCGTAGGCTGGCGGGCGGAGGACGGACGCCTCGCTTCGGTGACCGGAGCGTATGGCGGAACCTGCCTGTGAACCGCGACCGGTCCGACAGGCTGACCACGCTCGCTCATCATCGCGGTGACCGCCGCACGCGCCGCCATCGTGGTCCTGCGCCTTCGCGATCCGAGACCGCCCGAACCGGTCCCGCGCGGTGCTTCGTTCCACGGCAGGCGGTGATCGACGCCGGCTCCCGTCCTGTGGCCGGCGCAAAGGCGGAAACGTCCCCAACCCGCCGGCGCGTCGGGCGGCCTCAGGCCGCCTTGCGGCGCAATGCGTTCAGGAACACGCTCTTCTGTTCGCGGGGCAGCATGACATAGTTCGTGCGGTCGGCCACGAACTCCTGGGCGCCGAAGGATTCCACCTCTTCGACCTGGAATCCCGGCAGGGCGCGCAGGCAGACATAGTCCAGCGATTCGATCAGGCGGGTCAGTTCCTCGCAGCGCTGCCGGCGCCGCAGCATCGTCGCCTGCTCGGCGACGTTCTGCCGTTCGACGAATGGCAGCACCTCGGACAGGATGAGCGGCCGGTCGCGCCCGATCGTGTCGACCAGGCCCTTGAGGACCTCCAGTTCGCCGCCCTCCACGTCGATCTTGATGATCCCGACGGTGTCCGTCCCCAGGGTCGCCAGCACCTCGTCGCCTCGGCTGACATAGATGAACCGCTCGTAGGAACGCTGATTCGCGCCGGTCCAGAAGCCCTGCACGATGGTGGCCTGGGGATCGACCGCGCTCGAATAGTAAAACGGCACCAGGCAGGCCTGATCGCTGAGGCCAAAGGGGATGATCTTGCATCCCTTGATCGCGTTGGCGTCGATCAGATCATACACGTAAGCGCAGCAGGGAACCGACGCCTCGAAGCCGACATAGGCCCGCGACGGCTCGATGGACTTCATCTTGAGAAGGATCTGCCCGACATTGACCCCCACATCGACGAAGAGTCCCGGATTCAATTTCAAAGACAATTCAATGAAATCGTGGAAGTAATCTTCGTATGACTTCAGATGTTGGGAATGAAAGCTTTTGTTGACCGGAATGTTGAATTTTGTCCCCGATATCATTGCCTTTTTGTAGCTGCCCTCTTTATAGAAAACCGATTTCAGTATATCTTTTGCTTTTGAGGCGGCTGAAGACATCGTCTATAGTCCCGGATGGATTGAAAAAGCCATCAAGGTCGATATCATCCGCAGATTGATCCGCAAGGCGAATGCGTACTTAAAATTGCTGATCCATCGCCTGTTGCGCGCCAGACACAGGCGATGATCCCGAGTTGAACGGGTGCAGTCTGGACATGAGAGCGCTCCAACGACGCGTCAGGCGGCTGCATCGGCGGCCATCTGCTCGCGCGAGACCGGAGGATTGGGGCGACGGCGGTGGCCGGACTGCGCAGGGCCGGATCGTGACGCGCCGAAAAGGTTGAGGCGACGGTGGCTCGCGCGATTCAGGCCTGTGCACGAGGCATCATGCCGACTTCAGCAGCCGGATTTCGGCCGACCGCCGGCGCGACGCTCCGGGCGCGGCCATCCCGCCCACGGCAGGGATGGCCGCCTGACCGGTGCGGACGGTGTCGATCGGGCGTCCCGCCCGATCGCTCGATGCGTCAGCCGGCCTTCGCACCGGCTCCGCGATCGCCCTGCGCCGTCAGGCGCTCGAGGAAGGCAGCGGCGAGGCGGCCGCGCTCGGCCGGGTCGTCGTGGCCCTGACGCAGGAGCACGCGGTTGTCCCGGCGCTCGATATGGGCGTGGGCCGGCACGGCCAGCGGCGGCGCGTTGGGCCGGAGGTCGGCCGCCAGACCCTGCGGGCCGCCGCTGAGGCGATGGATGCCGAGCGCCAGGCAGCCGACCCGGAGCCGGGCGAGGGCGATCAGGTCCTCGAAGGGCGTGGGCGGCGGGCCGAAGCGGTCGACCACCTCGCTGCGCAGGGCCTCGACCTCTTCTGGATTGGTGAGGCGCAGGGTGCGGGTATAGAGGCTCAGCCGCACTTCGGGCTCGGGCACGTAATCCGCCGGCACGGAGCCGGAGAGGCCGAGGCGGATCTCGGGGTTCCAGTCCTCCGCCGGCTCGCCCTTGGCCGCCCGCAGGGCCAGGTGCAGCAGGTGCTGGTACAGCCCCAGGCCGATCAGCTTGACGTGGCCGGCCTGGTTCTCGCCGACGAGGTCGCCCGCGCCGCGCAGGTCGAGATCGCGGGCGCTGATGGCGAAGCCCGCACCAAGGCGGTCGAGGGCCTCCAGGGTCCGCAGGCGTTTCTCGGTGGCGGACGACAGCGGCCGGTCCGGGCGGTGCAGCAGATAGACGACGCCGCGGCGCTGGCCACGCCCGACCCGGCCGCGCAGCTGGTGCAGCTGCGACAGGCCGAAGCGCTCCGCATCCCAGACCAGCATGGTGTTGGCGCGCGGTACGTCGAGTCCGCTCTCGATGATGCTGGTGGCGAGCAGCACATCGCCCTCGCCATCGGCGAAGCGCACCATCACGTCATCCATCTCGGCGGCCTTGAGCTCGCCATGGGCCACCATGGTCGTCAGGTCCGGCACCAGCTTGGCGAGGCGCGCCGTCATCGGGGCGATGTCCTCGATGCGCGGGCAGACGACGAAGCTCTGGCCGCCGCGCCGATGCTCGCGCATCAGCGCGTCCCGCATCGCCGCGTCCTCGAAGGCGGCGATCACGGTGCGGATGGGCTGCCGCACGGAGGGCGGCGTGGCGATGATGCTGAGGCTCTGGAGGCCGACCAGGGCGCTCTGCAGGGTGCGGGGGATCGGTGTCGCGGTCAGCGTCAGCACGTGGCCGTCGCCGGCCGCCTGACGCAGGCCCTCCTTGATCTTGGTGCCGAAGCGCTGCTCCTCGTCGATGACCATCAGGCCGAGATCGGCGAAGGCCACACCCTTGGCCGCGAGGCAGTGGGTGCCGACCACGAGACGGATCGAGCCGTCGGCGAGCCCGGCCTTCACCCGCTTGGCATCCGCCGGCGAGACGAGGCGCGAGAGGTGCGCGACCTCCACGCCGAAGCGCGCGAAGCGCCGGGTGAAGGTCTGCACGTGCTGGCGCGCCAGGACGGTGGTGGGAGCGACGATCGCCACCTGCTTGCCGGCAAACACCGCGGCGGCGGCGGCGCGCAGGGCCACCTCGGTCTTGCCGAAGCCGACATCGCCGCAGACGAGGCGGTCCATCGGCCGGCCGGAGGCGAGGTCGGCCATCACGCCGCTCACCGCTCCGGCCTGGTCGGCCGTCAGGGCGAAGCCGAACCCGGCGGCGAAGCGCTCCATCTCGCGGTCCGGCGGCGCCAGCACCGGTGCGCGGACCGCCCGGCGCTTCTCGGCATCCGCCAGCATCACCCGGGCGGCCCGGGCCATGCAGGCCTCGGCTTCGAGGCGACGACGGCCCCAGGATCCGCCTTCCAGCTTGTCCAGGGTCACGGCCTCGGCCTCGGAGCCGTAGCGCCAGATCCGGTCGGCCTGGGACACCGGAACCATCAGGATGCCGTCCCCGGCAAAGCGCAGGCGCAGGGCGTCTTCCTGGCCGCCGGTGCCGGTGCTCACCGCCTCCAGCCCCTCGAACACGCAGAGCCCGTTGTCGCGGTCGACCGCGACGTCGCCGATCCGCAGCTCCACCTCGCCGATGGGCAGGATGGCGCTCGGGCCTCCACTCGCCACGGTGGCGGCGCGTGCCCCGAAGAGATCGGCGGCGGCGATCACCGCCATGCCCTGGTCCGGCACCCGGAAGCCGGCCTCGATCGGGGCTTCCAGGATGAGCAGGGCGCCGGGCTTGGCCGCGGTCGCCTCGGCCCAGGCGCCCACCGGGCGGGCCTTGCGGCCGAGCGCCCGCTCGGCGATGCGCACCAGCCGCGCCAGAGGCTCGGCCGGCCCCGTGAGAAGGATGCGGTCGCCCGCCGTGAGGCGCTCGCGCAGGGTCTCGGCCAGCGCGGTGTTCGGCCGGGCCTTGCGCACGAAGGCCGGCATGGTGAGATCCTCGCCCTCCGCCGTCTCGGCGTCGGCGACGCGCCGCGCCGCGAGCTGGGTCGCCCAGGCCTCGGGGCTCAGGTAGAGGCCGCCATCGTCGGCCGCCCCGCGCCGGGACCGGGCTGCGGATTCCCGCCCCTCGGCGATCTGCTCGAAGAAGGCCTGCGCCCGCTCTTCGGCCCCCTCCTCGACGACGAGGCGGGCGTCGGGCACCTGGTCGAGCACGGTGACGAGGGCCGGATAGAACCGGGCGAGGCCGTGCTCCTGCCCGGTGAAGGGCTCCAGCCGGTGCTCCGAGCCCTCGGTCAGGAGGATCTCGGTGGCGGGATCGATGACGAGGACCTCGGCATCGGCCAGCGAGCGCTGCGAGACCGGGTCGTAGGAGCGGATCGCCGTGACCCGGCCGGCTTCGTACTCGATGCGGCAGGGCCGGTCGGCGGCGGCCGGGAAGACGTCCACGGTGCGGCCCCAGACCGCGACCTCGCCGGGCTCGTCGACCCGGTCGTCGAGGATGTAGCCGAGGCGCTGCAGGGCATCGGTGATCGCGGGCGGATCGAGGGCGTCGCCGATGCGGATCTCCAGGTGGGCGCCCGCCCAGGTCTCGGCCGGGGGCACGCGCTGGATCAGCGCCGGGGCGGTGGTGAGCACGATGTCGGGCAGGGCCGCGGTGTCGGTGAGCCAGCGCAGCACGCCGGTGCGCGCCCCCATCACCCCGCGCGAGGGCGAGGCCCGGTCGTAGGGCAGGCAGTCCCATTCCGGATAGAGGGCGACTGTGCGATCCGGCGACAGCGCCCGGAGGATGCCCGCGATGGCCTCCAGGCGATGGCTTTCGCGGGCCATGTGGATCAGGGGCCTGCCGCACTCGGTCAGCCCCAGGAGGGCCACCGCGAGGGCGCCGGTGGGCACGAGGGGCGCGACGATCTCGGCACTGGCGGGGGCCGGGGCCGGCTCGGTCCGCTTGGGCGCGACGGCGTTGCGACCGGCGGCCTTGCGGGGGCGGGTTCTGGATTCAGACGTGTTCGGCGCGGATGTTTTCGACGCGGGTGTTTTCGACGCGGGTGTTTTCGACGTGGGTGTTTTCAACGTGGGCGTTTTCGGCGTGCGTGCCGGAGCGGGGGAAGCGTGTGCGGAAGACGTCTCGGTCCTGCGTTTTGCCATCGGAGAGGTGCGCTGCCCGGCTTGAGATCTGGACTCAGGCAACGCGGTCCAAGGGGGCCGGGCTCCGTCATTCCGCCCGCCGTCCCCAGTTTGTCGCAGCACCCTCTGGGTGACCTGTGGGTGACCTGTGCACAGATCCTTGGATGCCCTCTTAGACGCCTTTTCGGATCACATCTCCGGGTCGGGCGACGCCTCGAGGCGACCGTCCGCGATGGCCGCCCGGAAGGTGGCGTAGTCGGCCTCGTTCTGGTCGCCATAGGCGAAGGCCCAGTCGGCCAGGGCCTCGCGCAGGTCGCATTGACGGTCGCGGCCGCAATAGCCCGCGATGGCGGCCGCATCCCCGGTGCGCGCATGCGCCCGGGCGAGCAGGGCGCCGTAGGCCCAGGAGAAGTAGATCAGCGGCTGCCCGGTCAGGCCCGCCACCGGGATGTCGCCCTTCATGTTCTTCATCTGGCGCACGTAGAACGGCCGCCCGTCGATGGTGGTCCAGCCGAGCAGCGGATCGCCCACCGCCTGGAGCAGGCGCTGGCCGTAGATCACCCGCTCGCCCTCGTGGTCGCCGTAGGAATCCGGCATCCCGGACAGGTAGGGCGCGTGGGCCGGCGTCACCGCCTCCTTGACCTGGAGGAAGAGCACGTCCTGGTCGGAATTGCCGCACAGGAGCGCCACGTAGGCCCGGGTGCCGACGCTGCCGACGCCGACGACCCGGTGGGCGACGTCGACCACGTGGTAGCGGCTCAGCATGAAGCGGCGCTCGCGCGGCAGGGTCTCGGCGTAATGCTCCAGCCCGCCGATCACCGCCTCCCGGGTCTCGGCATCGACGCCGGTGAGAATGGGAGGGGCCTCCTTGAAGCGCCAGCCGCCATCGGTGCGGCGCTCGCCGACCCGGGCGAGCAGGCTCTTGTTGTGCTTCTTGCGCGCCTTCTCCACCGCCCGGGCGATGACCGCCTTGGAATCTTCGTCGATGGAGAGGCCGGCGAAGTCGAGCTGGTCGGCCCGCGCCGCCTGATGCCAGACGTCGAGGGGGCCCTGCGGCGCCAGTTCGGTCATGGTGTGCTGGTAGCCCGCCACCGCCGCGAGGGCAGCCTCGCGGCGCTCGGGCTTGGCGACGCCGTCGGTCCGGGCCGCCACCTCGATGCTGGCCACGAGGCGCTTCAGGTCCCATTCCCACGGGCCGATCGTCACCTCGTCGAAATCATTCAGGTCGAGGACGATGTCGCGCTGAGGCGTGCCGAACAGGCCGAAATTGGCCAGATGCGCGTCGCCGTTCATCACCACCGCGATGCCGCTGCGCGGGGTATGGGCGAGGTCCCACGCCATCACGTGCGCCGCGCCGCGCAGGAAGGCGAAAGGCGAACTCGCCATCCGGGCGACCCGGAGCGGGATCAGGTGCGGCTGGCGCCCGTCATGCGCCGCCTCGATCAGCGAGACGGGGTCGGGCCGGTTGGCGGGCGGGTGCCACGCTCCGTGAGCCGCGTGCGGCACCGCCTCGCGCAGAGCCTTGCCGGCGTGGCGGCGCTTGTCCCAGGGCTCGCCCGCCTCGCGCAGGTTGATGCGCGGAATGTCGGCGAGCGGCGCCAGCAGGATGTCGTCGGCCTGAGGCTGCATTTCGGTCGCGCGCGACGCGTCAGCGCGCAGGCTGACATCCTGGGGGCATTCCATGCATGGTCCTCACGCGCGAATTCGTGAAGGACAAATCTTGACCGTTTCGGATCGTTCCCGGGGCAACACGTCTCAGCGGGGGGATTCATCCCGAGCCGGGACGGTGCGCCCCGTGCATCGGCGGCCTCGCGCAAGTCGACGTTGTGCGGACCGGGCGGAGAGGTCGGATGGAGGCCGGGGTCCGGATTTGAACCGGACGTGCGAATCCTTGCGGGGATCCTGGCTCGACACTCACCCACCTGGCCGAGGGCTATCAATCATGGTGGTCTTGACGATGCAAGCGGGCCTCGTCTTACGGGCGCAGGAACGGTTTCGAAGTCATGAACGACACATCCATCAGCTTTGCTCGCCTCGACTTGCCGTTCCTCCAGATCGGGTCGCGCGATGCTTGGCTGACGCCGGCCGATGCGGGTGCCGGAGGCCCGGTCCGTCCCACAGGACCGTCGGCGATTGACCCGCGCGGGCAAACCGCGTTCTTGAGCGCGGGATTGAGGAGTGCCAGAACGATGTCCGTAACGACCGTGCCGACGACGCCCTTCGACGACCAGAAGCCGGGCACGTCCGGCCTGCGCAAGAAGGTGCCGGTTTTCCAGCAGGCACGCTACGTCGAGAACTTCGTCCAGGCGATCATCGACTGCATTCCCGACCGGGCGGGCGCCACCCTGGTGCTCGGCGGCGACGGCCGCTTCCTCAATCGGCAGGTGGTGCAGACCACCCTGCGGATCGCGGCGGCCAACGGCTTTTCCCGCGTGCTCGTCGGCCGGGGCGGCCTGCTCTCGACGCCCGCCGCCTCCTGCGTCATCCGCAAGCACGGCGCCATCGGCGGCATCATCCTGTCGGCGAGCCACAACCCGGGCGGCCCGGACGGCGATTTCGGCATCAAGTACAACACCGCCAATGGCGGCCCGGCCCCCGAGGGCGTGACGGCAGCGATCTACGCCCGCACCCAGGCCCTCACCGAATACCGCATCGTCGAGGGGCCGGACCTCGACCTCGACACCCTCGGCGAGACCCGGATCGGCCCCATGACCGTGGCGGTGATCGATCCGGTCGCCGATTACCTCGCGCTGATGCGCGACCTCATCGATTTCGACGCCATCACCCGGCTGTTCGCCGGCGGCTTCCGCATGCGCTTCGACGCCATGAGCGCGGTCACCGGCCCCTACGCCCACGCCATCCTGGAGGGTGTGTTCGGGGCGCAAGCCGGCACCGTGGTCAACGGGACGCCGCGGGAGGATTTCGGCGGGCATCATCCCGACCCGAACCCGGTCCACGCCCATGACCTCTACGACCTGATGCTGAGCGCCGACGCGCCCGATCTCGGCGCGGCCTCGGACGGCGACGGCGACCGCAACATGATCGTGGCGCCGGGCCTGTTCGTGACCCCGAGCGACAGCCTCGCGATCCTGGCCGCGCATGCGCACCTGGCCCCCGGCTACGCGCAGGGACTCGCCGGCGTCGCCCGCTCGATGCCGACCAGCCGGGCGCTGGACCGGGTCGCGGCCTCCCTGGAGATCAAGGCCTACGAGACCCCCACCGGCTGGAAGTTCTTCGGCAACCTGCTCGATGCCGGTCTCATCACCCTCTGCGGCGAGGAGAGCGCCGGCACCGGTTCGAACCACGTCCGGGAGAAGGACGGCCTCTGGGCGGTGCTGATCTGGCTCAACATCCTGGCGGTCACGGGCAAGCCGGCCCAGGACGTGGTGCGGGGCCACTGGGCGCAGTTCGGGCGCGACTACTACACCCGGCACGATTACGAGGAGATCGAGTCCGCGGCCGCCAAGCGCCTGATGGAGGGCCTGCGCGCCAAGCTCGCGACGCTGCCCGGCACCAAGCTCGGCGACCTCACCGTCGCGGCGGCGGACGACTTCCGCTACGTCGATCCCGTCGACGGCTCGGTCACCGAGCAGCAGGGCATCCGCGTCACCTTCGCGGACGATGCCCGGGTGGTCTACCGTCTGTCCGGCACCGGCACGGCGGGCGCGACCCTGCGGGTCTATCTTGAGCGCTACGAATCCGCCCCCGACCGGCTCGAATTGCCGGTGGCGGAGGTGCTCGCCCCGGTGGTGGCGGTGGCGAACGCGCTGGCCGACATCGCCGCCCTCACCGGCCGCTCCGAGCCGAGCGTCATCACCTGAGCCGAAGCCATGCCTGATCCGGGACGATCGGCGCCCGGAACAGGACCGGGCGTCGCGTCCTTAGTCCTCGCATCGACCCCCGATGCGAGGAGACCGGCTCACCATGAAGCTGCACGGCAAGCGCGCGCTGATCACCGGCGCGGATTCAGGGATCGGCCAGGCGGCGGCCGAGCTGTTCGCCCGCGAAGGCGCCGACGTGGCGATCACCTACCACACCGATGCGGACGGAGCCCGCGAGACCGCGCGCCGGGTCGAGGCGGCGGGCCGGCGCTGCCTCGTGATCCAGAACGATGTCGGCGACCCGGCCTCGGTGGAGGCGACCTTCGCGGCGGTCGCCCGCGACCTCGGCGCCCTCGACATCCTGGTCAACAATGCCGGCCAGGCCATGAGCGGCATGCCGGTGGCCGAGATGGACGACGCCACGCTCGAGCGGATCCTGCGCGTCAACCTGATGGCGCCGGTCTTCTGCGCCCGGGCCTTCATCAAGGTCCGGCGCGCCGCGGGCGGACGCGGCAAGATTGTCATCGTCTCCTCGGTGGCCCAGCACCTGCCGACCCCGGAGAGCGCCCCCTACGGCATGTCCAAGGCCGGCGTCGGCTCCCTCTGCCGCAGTCTGGCGCGGGAACTGGCCGAGGATCGGATCAACGTCAACAACGTGGCGCCCGGCCTGATCGAGACGCCGATGACGAGCGACCGCTTCGAGAACCCGGACAAGCTCGCCCAGTCCCTGGACCGCATCCCCTGGCACCGGGCCGGCCAGCCGGACGAGATCGCCAAGGCGATCCTCTACCTCGCCTCGGACGATTCCGACTACGTCACCGGGCACACCCTGGTGGTCGACGGCGGCCTGACCATGCAGTGGGGCGGCGCCTGAGGCGCGGGTTGTGGATAGTGGAGCTTGGGCGACTGTCCAGGCCGCCGAAGCCCGACGTTCGGGACCGTCTGCGTCCGACCCAACCCGGTCGCCTGGTTCACTACGGGCGCTTCTCCTAAGCGGTCGTTCGTCGGCCGTCCGGCAACCTCGGCTCGGGGTGGGTATCAGCCCTTTGGTTCAGCGTGCGTGACAAGTGCCGGACCCATAGTTGTCACGCTAGGCTCCTCATCACAAACGACTTCAAGGCAGTGCGCGTCTGTTGCGATGAAATAACTTGACCGCTGTTCAGAACCTCCTGCCATGAAAACAAGGAAACTCTCATCCGACCATTTGTGCCCCCGCGCTCGGAAAGTTGTTTTGGCTGGACGCGGATCAGCACTCGAAGCGCCCCATAATTCCAAAAGGCCGTTCTCATCCAGCATGCGGAATGCAATTACGCTCTGAAATGCAAACCGTATGATTGCTTTCTTATCAGTTGAAACGAAATCTGCTTCTAAGCTGTGGTCGTGGCCTGGGTTCGTGGACGGTAACGAGTAGCTGGTACCGTCTTTTGCAAAGGTAACTAGCGGGGCCCCGACATCAAAACTCAATCTTCCAAGCCATAAGTCGTCGTTCTCGACATCCGTAGGCCACGGAGAGAATACAACGCCAGTTGGGGTTTGATCCGTCATGGATGGAACGGGTTGATCGCGCGTCATGCACGGTATCTAGCCATCATTGCTGGAGGTCTGCAAAGGATCGTGAGTGGCCCCGCGGCTATGTCCGCTTCCATGCATCTGCCGTCCAGGACCGGACGGGCAGGAAACCACCCAACTCGGACGGTCGGCCCGCGTTCCGAACGGTGGAGATATCCCGCTACCGCGGGTTCCGCCAGGTGGTCGTGGCGGGCGCCGTCGTGACCGGCGTGAGGCTGCCGGTGGCGGCTGGTCCGGCCGCGCGGACCGGGGCGGCGCTTTCCTCGGCCACGTGCAGCCTGCGCGGTGCCACGGAGGCCCGGCGGGCGGCGCGGACCCGGCGGCGGCGCGGGCGGGGGCTCTCGGAGGTGGCGCCGATATAGCCGCCGACG
The DNA here is from genome assembly GCF_001423325.1 of Methylobacterium sp. Leaf113. Taxonomy (NCBI): domain Bacteria; kingdom Pseudomonadati; phylum Pseudomonadota; class Alphaproteobacteria; order Hyphomicrobiales; family Methylobacteriaceae; genus Methylobacterium; species Methylobacterium sp. Leaf113. Next base: position 37,015 of record NZ_LMNJ01000015.1, on the reverse strand, counting down.
ATGCCGCCGACGACCGCGCCCACCGGTCCGCCGACCAGGGCGCCGGCCACCGCGCCGGTGCCGACGCCCACCGTGGTCTTGCTCGCGGCGAGCGCAGCCTGCGGCGCCGCGAGCGCGCCCGCGAGCAGAAGCGCGGTGGTGATTGCCTTCATGATGACCCTAACCCCCTGATTCCGGACGCGTCCCTGGCGGGAGACCGTGACGAAATCGGGGCCGCGCCGCGTCGCCGCGCGGGTCTGGCCGGTCGGCGGCTCGCGACGGAAGACGCCTGTGCTTTGCGCATCTCAGGCGGAGCGCCGGCGCGCGCCTACGCCTCGGCCTGCGGGAGATGCGCGAGGATGTCGGCGAAACCCGGTCTCTCCCCGATCTCGGGCCGGGTGCAGGCCCCTTCGAGGTGGCGCCAGGGACCGGTCCCGATCCCGGCGAGGTCCAGGAGTTCGCCGAGCAGCAGGCCCCAGGCCCGCACCTCGACCCGGCGCAGGGCCGCGCCGACGGGGCCGTCCGGCAGGATCGAGGCGGCGCCGAAATCGCTGACGACGGCCTGTCCGTCCGTGCCGTCCCACAGGATGTTGTGGCCGTAGAGGTCGCCGTGCAGGATGCGGCGGGCGTGGAGATGGGCGCAGGCCTCGGCCGTGCCGCGGGCGATGCGCAGGGCCGCCGCCGGCGTCAGGGTCAGGCCGGCCGCGTAGACGTCGCGGCTGCAGCTCTCCAGGCTCGGCGGCCCGGCCAGCACCCGCCAGGACTCCGGCAGGAGCCGCATCAGCAGGCCCTCGCTGCCGTCCGGATGATCGACGACGCGCCCGAGGGCGCCGGTGAGGTGCGGGTGCGCCCCGGCCGCGAGGCAGGCTTCCATCTCGCGGGCGGGCAGGCCGTCGCTGGTCATGGTGCCCTTGAACAGCTTGAGCGCGACGGCGTCGGCCGCGCCCCCGTCGCGGCGCCACAGCGCCCGGTGCACCCGGCCCGAGGTTCCCTCGCCCAGGAGGGCGCCGGGTTCGAGCGCGCCCCAGGCCACCGCCGGCACCGCGGGCAGCACCGGCTCGTCGGCCACGGGATTGCCGGCATAGGAGGTCCAGGCGAGGGCCGGCAGGGTGGCGAGCCAGGGCGGAAGCGCCTCCAGCCGGTTGGCGGCCAGCCGCACCAGTTCGAGGTTGGCGGCACCCTCCAGGCTGTCGGGCAGGCGCCGCAGGCGATTGCCCGACAGCATCAGCTTCTGCAGCATCGCCCGCTGCCCGAGGGCGTCGGGCAGGGTGGCGATCTGGTTGTCCGTCAGGGTGAGCCAGCGCAGGGCCGGCGGCAGGGCCTCGCCCGGCACCTCCACGAGCCCGGTGCCGCGAAAGCCGACCTGGCTCAAGGCCGGGCAGTCGCCGAGCACCGGCGGCAGGCGGGTGAAGCGGTTGCCCGAGCAGAACAGCACGCGCAGGCGCCGCAGGCGGCCGAAATCCTCCGGCAGCGCCGTGAGGGCGCTGCCGCTCAGGTCCAGCCGTTCGAGACTGTCGCCGAGGTCGAGGATCTCGCGCGGAAACGTGGTCAGGCCGGGGGGAAAGCGCAGAGCCGTGGCCCCGGCGCAGTCGCCGCGGCGCAGGGCGGCCAACAGGTCCTGTTTCGCGGGAGCGTGTTGGGTCATCGGCGGGGCGCGAACAGGCGGGGGCGGATCATGCCTCCGGTCCTAGCGCGGGGCGGGGACCCGGCGCACGGCTTTTCTCGCGCAGCGCCGCCGCCCGGAGCAGGGCTTGGCCCGCGCGCGGATGGGCGGCATCGAAGGCCTCCATCAGCCGGGTCGCGTCGATCTTGGTGTAGAGCTGGGTGGTGGCCAGGGAGGCGTGGCCGAGCAGTTCCTGGATCGCCCGCAACTCGCCCTGGCGTGCCAGGAGGTGCGTGGCGAAGGAGTGGCGCAGGGCGTGCGGCGTCGCGCTCTCGGGCAGGCCGAGCCCGCCGCGCATCGCCGCCACCGCGTATTGAATGATCCGGGGCGAGAGCGGGCCGCCCTTGGCGCCCACGAAGAGCGGACCGTCCGGGGCCAGGGCGTAGGGGCAGGCGGCGCAGTATTCGGCCACCGCCGCCGCGACCACCGGCAGCACCGGCACCATTCGGGACTTGCCGCCCTTGCCCAGCACGGTGACGGAATCGAGGCCCGGCAGGGGCGCGTCCCGGGCCCGGAGCCCGAGGGCTTCCGAGATGCGCAGGCCCGAGCCGTAGAGCAGGGCCAGCACGGCGGCGTCGCGCGCCAGCACCCAGGGCTCGCGGGCCTCGCCGGCGCGCAGGTCGGGGCTGCTCATCGCCCGCGCGGCGGCGATCGGGATCGGACGCGGCAGGCGCCGTTCCACCTTGGGCGAGCGCACGGCGCCCAAGGCCGCCACGGTGCCGTGGCCCTCCCGCTCCAGGTGGCGCGCAAAGGAGCGCAGGCCCGCCAGCGCCCGCATCAGCGAGCGCCCGCCGACCCCCTCCGCCCGGCGCGCCGCCATGAAGGCGCGCACATCCCGCGGTTTCAACGCGACGAGCTGGGCGATGCCGGGCGTGCCGTGCCGCCCGGCGCGATGGACCAGGAACTGGCGCAGGTCCCGCACATAGGCCTCGACGGTGTTGGGCGACAGGCGCCGCTCCCGTGCGAGCTCGTCCTGCCAGGCCAGGGCCTCGGCGCGCAGGGCTGCCTCACCCGGAAACGCCAGGGCGTCGGCGGGCAGCGGGGAGGAGCCGGATGCGGAGGATGCCATGCCGCCACTGAAGCCCGAGAGGCGTTGACGCTCCGTTGCCGAAGGGGCGCGGAGCCGCGCGGGTGGGAGGATTTGTTGGCCGGAATGTCGGCTTCCGACCCTACTCAGACCTTCGAGGTCGTAGGCTCTAACGACTGGACCTGACGCTAAGCGGACAATCAATCGTGACCTTCAGGATGCCGCGATGGTCTCAGTTCGCGTAAGAGGATGAGGCGGTTCGAACCGGTCGATGAACCGCATGCCATCCCAGAGGTCGACGGCATGCCGATCAACAAGGGCTCGTGCCTTGTCCGTAGCTTCGCTGTCGTCCGAGGCCGAAATCGGCGTGTTCAGAACCCCGCCTCCGCCAGCGTTGAGCATCACGGCTCGGTAGCACGGGGCCCCATCCGGCTCAGCAGATGGGGGCCCACTCACCGGATCAGCCACGTGCCCGTGTAGGTCAGAGCGGCCGAGTAGATGGGATGCCCATCTTCGTCCGTTACCAGAACCGAGAAGGCTTGATGTTCGCCGTCTTTTGGCACCTCGTGTGCTGCGATCTCGGGTAGGACCGACTTTGCGTGACGAGCAGCTTCTTCAGGACCGGCGAGGTCCATGCCCTCGTCGTCGCGAAGCGTTTGGCCGTCATGGATATCGAAGAAGTAGCGAGGCACAGGGCTCTCCGCGCGCAGCAGGCGGGAGCACACGAGGTCTCACAGGCGCGGAAAGCCGAGAGTANTGGCCGTCATGGATATCGAAGAAGTAGCGAGGCACAGGGCTCTCCGCGCGCAGCAGGCGGGAGCACACGAGGTCTCACAGGCGCGGAAAGCCGAGAGTATGGCCGCGATAACTTTTGATATAGGCGCTGTGTCGACCAAAAAACTAATAAATGGGTGTTTTCCCCTAGGTGCCGGAGAACGGTCGGGTACCTCACATAGCGGGGTATGGTGGAGCCTTAGGATGCAGGTGGAGGTAGTTCGGATTGAACCCGGCATAGGCCTTGATGGCAGCGACATCGGGTAGGGTGACACGCCTCTCCTTGAACACCACCAGCCCCAAACGTCGTAACTCCTGGAGTGAGATGGACGTCGAATGCCGCTGGCGTCGTGATTTCGGCCGCTCGGACCTCTGGAGGTAGTTCGGATTGAACCCGGCATAGGCCTTGATGGCAGCGACATCGGGTAGGGTGACACGCCTCTCCTTGAACACCACCAGCCCCAAACGTCGTAACTCCTGGAGTACCCGGTTGATGTGGACGTTCGACAGCCCCGTTGCATCGCCGAGATCGAGTTGGATGAGGGGAAACTGGTAGCTGTTCTCCGTCGCAAGCCCCACCACCTGAAGGCGGATCAGGAACTCGCAGAACAGGTGTGCGACCTGCTCATCGGCCGAACGACGGCCCATGCACACCAGCCACTCTCGGAGGATTGCTTCATCAACGAGGCCAGCCCACTGCAAGGCACGGTTCAGGCCCGGATGTTTCCCACTGAGGTCATTCATTACTGAACGCGGGATACGCACCACGTCGCAGGAGCTGATCGTTCCGATGCTGTGATCCATCTCGCCGAGGATCGACACGTTCAGGTCGCAGAAATCTCCCGGGATGAGGAAGGCGACAATCGACCGTCCACCGCCTGGAAGCACCTTATAGCGGCAGGCGAACCCTTTCTGGATCAGGTGGACGTGATCGGGCACGTCTCCTTCCGAGATGAGTGCGGTTCGGGATGGGACATCGCGAANGCACCTTATAGCGGCAGGCGAACCCTTTCTGGATCAGGTGGACGTGATCGGGCACGTCTCCTTCCGAGATGAGTGCGGTTCGGGATGGGACATCGCGAAGGCGCGCACTCGCATCAGTAAGAGCCTTCTCTTCGGACCCAGACAGGACGAAACGGCGTCCAAGCTTCTGGATGAACGGATTGAGCATCTGCCCTCCCGGGCCATGCCCTATGGCCACTATGCCGAGCTAAGCGGCAGTGCACCAGAAAGTTGCGCCGAAGCGTGGAATATAATTCCAATCTTGTGCACCCTGACGACTACGCAAATTCGCAGAGCGATTTCACGGATACCGAGGTTCGTGCCGTCCGCCTGAAACTGTCACTTCTGCGCTGTAGACGATATCTCCGGAGGCATTACGGGCTGAAATCTTGAACGCCTGTTGATCGCTTCTCGGCAGAACGTTTTTGGCGATATCTCCGAGCGCCCTAAGGACCTCTGTCCGGGCAGTCTCTACGTCAGGAAGGTCCATCCCTTCCTCATCCCTGAACGGGGCGCGACTATCATCGAAGTCGAAATAAATTTTCAACAGCGCTACCTTCGGTAAAGTTCTATTTCCTAGCGAGGATGATAACGTATTGAACCGTACTGCGCTTGTCATTGGCTCTTGTTAATCGGCGTTCTGTCGGTCGGGTACCTCACATTCACCTGAGCGCAGCAGGTCAGGTCACGTCCGCTTCAGACGTGATGCGGACGTTCGGTAGGCCATCGACGAACGTCCGCATTCCACCCATTACCGACGTACAGCGTCGGGCCTAACGCCCGCCCTCGATCCGAAACGGGCCTCCACGGCGCCTCCGGAGCGCGAAGGGCCACCCGCGCTCGCCCCTTCACCCCCGCCCCATCCGCTCCGCGAGAAACGTCCGGATCCGCACCTCGGCCCGGCGCGATTCCGGCAGGCCGAGCAGGGGGTAGACGTGCATCAGGCCGGGTTCCTCGTGGTAGGCGAGGGGGGCTTCCTCCGCTCGGGCGCGGGCGGCGAGGCGGCGGGCATCGGCGACGAGGATGTCGTGGCTGCCGCAGAACAGTTCGATCGGCGGCAGGTCCCGCAGGGTGCCGAAGAGGGGGCTGACCCGGGGGTCCGTCCTGTCCCACGCGCCCCGCATACCAGCGCCCGAGGGTCCGGACGCCCGGGCGCATCAGCATCACGTCATCGGGTTCGATCCGGGCCTGCGCGGGCCTCGATGTGGAGACGTCGAGCCAGGGCGAGATCAGGACGAGGCCCCGGGGCAGGGGCAGCCCGGCATCGCGGGCCTGCATCGCCACGGACAGGGCGAGTCCGCCCCCGGCGGAATCACCCATCAGGGCGATCGGCGCGGCATCCCGCATATCCCGGTGGAGCGCCAGCGTGAAGGCGGTGATGTCGGCGCAGGCGTGCTCCGGCGTCAACGGATAGAGCGGTACGGTGACGGTCAGGCCCGTCGCGTCCACCATCCGGGCGATGAAGCGCCAGTGGATGCGCGTGATCGGGCTCGTATAGGCGCCCCCGTGCAGGTAGATCACCCCGCCCGCGCGGGCCTCCCGGCCTGCGCCCGGGCGCGGCGCCAGGGTTTAGACCGCGTGGCCGTCGCGCAGGCCCCAGGTCACCGCGAGGCGCCGGCGCAGGGCGCGGCTCGGGCGGGCGGGGTGGGGCCGCGCGGCGATGGCCCGTTCCGGGTCGAGGTCGTCCCGGGCAAGGTGGCGACGCCGCCCGGTGAGGCGGATCGCCAGGGCGGCGAGGCGAGCCGTCAGGCTGGTCACAGCCGACCCGCGATGGTGTCGCCGACCCGCAGGGCGTTGGCGATGATGGTCAGGGTCGGGTTCACGGCGCCGATCGAGGGGAAGAAGCTCGCATCGGTGACGTAGAGATTGTCGATGCCGTGCGCCCGGCAATCGAGGTCGAGCACCGAGGTCGCCGGGTCCGTGCCGAAGCGCAGCGTCCCGGCCTGGTGCGCCGTGCCGCCGATCGGCGTGTCCTTGCCGAGGTAGAGCGAGCGGTCGAACAGGTGCGGATGCACGTCGAGCTTGCCGCAGAGGTCGCGCAGCTTCTGCTTCAGCCGCCGATGCCCCTCCATGTTGCTCTCGGTGAGATCGAGGCGGACGCGGCCGCCGTCGTAGAAGATCCGGTTCTCCGGCCGCGGCAGATCCTCCGAGGTCAGCCAGAAATCGAGGGAATGCTGGGCGATCCAGTCGAACGGCTTTTCGGGAAACCATTGCAGGAAGCCCGGCAGGCCCTCGCCGTGGATCTGGGTGCCGTCGGACTTGCCGACCATCTGGATGTGGCCCAGCGGAAAGTCCCAGTCGTCCGAGCCGAAGTAGAAGTCGTTGAGCCCGAGGGTCTTCTGGAACTTCGTCGGGTTCGGGGTGCGCGAGACCGCCAGCACGGTGGCGTTGTTGTGGCGCATGTAGTTGCGCCCGACCTGGCCCGAGGCGTTGGCGAGCCCCTGCGGGTGGGCGTCGTTGGCCGAGCGCAGCATCAGCAGGGCCGAGGACAGGGCGCCGCAGGCCACCACCACGATGTCGCCCGAGACCGTCCGGCTCCGCCCCTCGCGCACCAGCTCGACGCCGGTGATCTGGCGCCCGCTCGGGCTGGTGAGGAGGCGCTCCACGTAGGCGCCGGTCCAGAGGGTGAGATTGGGGTGCCGGGCCAGCGCCGGGTCGACGCAGATGATCTGCGCATCGGCCTTGCCGTTGGTCAGGCAGGGATAGCCGTCGAAGGCGTCGCAGCGGATGCAGGCCGAATGCGGCAGGGCCTGGCCGTCGCGCTCGTCGAGCAGCACGCCCACCGGCAGGTGGAAGGGCCGGTGGCCCTCGCGCTTCAGTCCGTCGAACAGTTCCTGGATGCGGGGCTCGTGGGAGACCGGCGGGTAGGCATAGGGCTTGTCCGCCGGGGGCTCGGTCGGGTCTTCGCCGCGCAGGCCGTGGACGTGGTAGAGTTCCTCGGCCGCCTGATAATAGGGCGCGAAGGTGTCGTACTTCACCGGCCATTCGGGCGCATCGCCGTCGGGGTGGCGCACCACGTCGAAGTCTTGGCTTCGCAGGCGCAGCAGCACCGAGCCGTAGACCTTGCTGTTGCCGCCGACATAGTAGTGCAGGCCCGGGTGGAATTCCCGGCCATCGGCGCCGTACCAGCTCTCCGGGGCCTGATAGCGCGCATCCACGAACACCGCCTGGCTGTCCCAGTTCTCGCGCTCGCGCGGAAGATAGCCGCCGCGCTCCAGCAGCAGCACGCGCTTGCCGGTCTGGGCGAGGCGCCAGGCCATGGTGCCGCCGCCCGGCCCCGAGCCCACGATGACGACGTCGTAATGGTCCTGAGTCATGGGGGTTTCCACGGGGGTTTCCACGGGGGGCCTTCGGGGTCCGGTGTCTCGGGTAGGTCGGTTCCGGATGCCGCGATGCAGCATCCGAGACTTCGAACGTTTGAACCCCCGCGCGAGTGCCGCGTTCAACCGCCGATAGCATCACGTTCCGCCGAGCCGTCTCATCCCGGCGCGTCGCTCCTTTCAGGTCAGGACCGAATCTTGGTCGCTCTCAGCATCGGCATCGCCTTCGCGGTCCGGCTTCTCCTGGTCCTGCTGTTCCTGCCCTTCAGCGCGCTGGACAAGATCCTGAATTTTCGGGGCGCGGTGGGTCAGGCCCGCGAGCGCGTCGCCCGCACCGGGCTCGCCCGCGCGCTCATCCTCGCGGGGCTGTTCGTCGAGGTGGTGATGTCGCTCGGCATCCTCACCGGCATCGCCGATCGGGCCGCCGCCTTCGTGCTCGCCGGCTATTGCGGCGTCACGGCGCTGCTGTGGAAGCAGTTCTGGCGCCCCGGCGACTTCTGGGCCGGCGGCGACAGCAAGGGCCGGGGCCTGTTCTGGGACTTCCTCAAGAACTTCGCCCTCGCGGGCGGATTTCTCCTCATCACCTTCGGCACCGGGGCCGACACGGTGCGGCTCTTTCTCGCCGATCCGCTCGCCTCGTCGCAGCCCTACCGCACCGCCTCTGTCCCCGAGACCGTCAGGACCAACCCATGAGCGACGAGACGACGCCGGAGAAGCCCCGCGTTCCCTACTGGCACCTGTGGACCGACGCCGAGGGCGTCAGCCACCAGACCCGCTGCGCGCTGACCGATTTCGACATGAAGTCGATGCAGCCGCCGGCCGACCCGCAATGGCAGGGCACCAAGACCCATGACGGCGCCACCGTGATGGTCACGGTGCAGCCGGTGGGGTGGACCGGCGCCTGGCACGAGAACCCGAAGCCGCAATGGATCATCCCGCTCTCGGGTCGCTGGTTCGTCGAATCCATGGACGGGACCCGCGTCGAGATGGGTCCCGGCGAGATCTCCTTCGGAGAGGACCAGAACACGAAGGCGGTGGACGGGCGCCAGGGGCACCTCTCCGGCACGGTCGGCGACGCGCCCGCCGTGCTGATGGTGGTGCAGTTCGATGCGCCGCCGACCCTCGCCACCCCGTGCCGGTTCCGGTAGCCCCATGGCGTCCAGGCTCCAAAACCCGGGGTTCGAGGTCGTCGATCCGCGCTTTGCCGGGTACATGCTGGGCAATGCCGAACTGGAGGAGATCGCCAGCGGCTTCCGCTGGATCGAGGGGCCGGTCTGGTTCGGCGACGCCGACTGCCTGCTGTTCCAGGATCTGCCGCGCAACCGCACCATGCGGTGGAGCGAGGCGGAGGGGCTCTCGGTCTATCGGGCGCCCTCGGACTACGCCAACGGCCAGACCCGCGACCGGCAGGGCCGCCTGATCGCCTGCGCGCATCGCGGCCGCTGCCTGTATCGCACCGAACAGGACGGCGCCGTCACCACGCTGGTCACCCACCATGCCGGGCGCCGGCTCAACGCCCCCAACGACGTGGTGGTGGCTTCGGACGGGGCGATCTGGTTCACCGACCCGGTCTACGGCATCTCGAACGACTACGAGGGTGGGCGCCAAGTCTCCGAGCAGCCCCCGGCGCTGTATCGCCTCGACCCGGCTTCGGGCACCATCCGCGCCATGGCCCGTGATTTCGACGGGCCGAACGGGCTGGCCTTCTCGCCCGACGAGCGCCGGCTCTACGTGGCCGAGACCGGCGACCAGACCCGGCCCAACCCGCGCCAATACATCCGCGCCTTCGACGTCGGCCCCGACTTCGCGCTCTCGGGTGGCGAGGTCTTCCACACCGTCGCGCCCGGCTACTGCGACGGGATGCGGGTCGACGAGGACGGCAACGTCTGGAGCAGCGCCGCCGACGGGGTCCACTGCATCGATCCCTCCGGCAACCTGATGGGCAAGATCTTCGTGCCGCACCGGGTCTCGAACCTGACCTTCGGCGGCCGGATGAAGAACCGCCTGTTCATCGGCGGCTCGCACACCCTGTATGCCATCTTCCTCAACCGGCGTGGGGTTCAGACCCCATGACGGCGGGCGGGACGCCGGGCCTCGGAGCCGGACCGCTGCGCCTCGAGCGGATTCGCCTGGTCAGCGCCGACCCTGAAATACTGGCGCGGTATTTCACGGCCGCACTCGGGTTTTCGCGCACGACCTCGACACGACCTTCGGTCGACCAGCGAACCACTTTTGGCACGCATGGGGTGTCCCTCAGCCTCGGTGCCCAGGCCCTCGACCTCGTCGGATTCGACCGGCCGGGCCGTCCCTATCCCGACGACGTGCCGGGCTGGAGCCCGCTGTTTCAGCACATCGCCATCGTGGTCTCGGACATGGCGGCCGCCTTCGCGCGCCTGTCGGCGACCCCGGGCTGGCGCCCGATCTCCACGGCGGGACCGGAGCGCCTGCCGGCGGCCTCGGGTGGCGTGACTGCCTTCAAGTTCCGCGATCCCGAGGGGCATCCCCTTGAATTGCTTGCGTTTCCCGCCGGACATGAGCCGGAGACCTGGCGCGGCGGCGGACCCGATCCCTGCCTCGGCATCGACCATTCGGCGATCTCAGTGGCGGATTCCGCCGCCAGCCTCGCCTTCTACGAGGGCCTCGGCTTCTCGGTGGCGTCGCGCTCCACCAATGTCGGTCCCGAGCAGGCGCGCCTCGACGGCGTACCCGACCCGCGCGTGGCGGTGACCGGCCTGCGCCCGCCCGGCGCCCCGACGCCACATGTCGAACTCCTTGACTACGCAGGGCTATTTCCCCGTGCCGGTCACATCTGCGGCGACCACGACATCGCCGCCACGGTCCTGGTCTTCGCCGGTGAAGCCTCGGTCGCCGGTCCGCGCCGCCTTCAGGACCCTGACGGCCACCGGCTCTGGCTGCCCTGAGCGTCAGGCTCCCGCGCTTCGGAACAGCGCCCCCGCAGGTCCGGTTGGCCGAGCACGCAAGGCGGCGCGCGGCGCCTCCGGGAAGGGGAATTCCAAGGCATGCGGGACCTGCGGAACAGCGTGGTGGTGATCACCGGAGCATCGAGCGGCATCGGGCGCGCGGCCGCTTTCGCCGAACGGGGCGCTCGGGTGGTGCTGGCCGCCCGCCGGGCCGAGGCGCTCGCCGATCTCGCCCGCGACTGCCGCAAGCTCGGGGGCGAGGCTCTGGCCGTCCCGACCGACGTCACCGACGCGTCCGCCGTCGAGGCCCTGGCGAGCGCCGCCTACCACGCCTACGGGCGGATCGACGTTTGGATCAACAATGCAGGCACCGGAGTGTTCGGCCCCTACCAGGACGCTCCCCTCGACCTGCACCACCGCACCATCGCGGTGAACCTGCTGGGCGGCATGTACGGCGCCTATGCGGCGCTGCCTCACTTTCTGCGCCAGGGTCGGGGGACTCTGATCACCAACATCTCGCTCGGCGGCTGGGCTCCGGCGCCGTTCGCCGCCGCCTACACGGCCAGCAAGTTCGGCCTGCGCGGCTTCACCGCCAGCCTGCGCCAGGAGCTGCGCCGCCATCGCGATATCCACGTCTGCTCGGTGTTTCCCGCCATGGTCGACACCCCCGGTCTGGATCACGGCGCCAACGTCTCCGGCCGGACCATCGACACCGGCCCCCTGGTCTACGCCCCCGAAGACGTGGCCGAGACCTTCGTGCACCTCGCCCGCCACCCGCACGACGAGGTCGCGGTGGGCTGGCCGGCCCGTGCGGCGCAGGTCGCCTACGCCCTGGCCCCCGGGCCGACCGAACATCTCATGGGCATCGCGATCCACAGCGCCCTCGATCGGGCGAATCCGGCGCCGCGCACGCACGGGGCCCTCCGTGCGCCGCTCGGCGATACGCCCCGGGCAAGCGGCGGTTGGCGCGCCCGCAAGGGCGTTCCCTCGGCCCGGCCGCTCAGCGTTGCCGGTGCGGCGCTGGTCGGAGGGGCCGCGCTCCTCGCCCTTGGCTGGCGTGCCCGGACGTCATCGCGCGAGTACCCTCAGGGGCGCTGATCGCAACGCTGCGTGATCCAGTCGAGTGCTGTCGTCAGATCGAGAAACGCCGGTGGTCTGGGATAAGCCAGGCTGCCGAACCCCGCCTCCAGGAACCAGTATCCCGCCGCAGCGCCATGATCGGCCGAGAGCCGGACGAGGATGGCGACGAGGACACCCTCGGCCAGCACCAGGCGCCCCTCACCGTCGTTGCTCTCCGTACGGATCCGGATGGGCTGGAGGCTCAGAATCATGGGCTGGGCCGCCGCTCCTGATGCAGGTAGGCCGGATCGAATTCCGCACGCTTCGTCAGCTCGTTCCAATCGTGAATGACGAGGCGCTGTCCCTGAAGGGTGAGTAAGCCCTGACCGCGCAACTCCTGCAGGACGCGGTTCACGTGGACGTTCGACACCCCGATCGCGTCGGCGATATCGCTCTGGGTCAGAGCCATCTCGCAGCTATGGTCCCGAGCGAGATCCATGGCCTCCAGCTTCAGGTAGAGTTCGCAGAACAGGTGAGTGATCCGACCGAGCGTCGAGCGCCGGCCGATATTGGTCATCCACTCTCGGAAGATCGCGGCATCCACCAGTGTGTCGCGCCATAGGGCTGCGGTGACGCCGGGGTGGTTGCGGGTGAGATCGAGCAACGCGTCATGCGGAATGAAGGCGAGCGTGCACGCGGTGAGGGAGCTCAGGTTGTGATCCATGACCGGCAGATGGAGACTCTGCAGGTCCGGAATGTCGCCGGGGATGTGCACGGAGAGGATCTGGCGCTTGCCCTCGTCCAGCAGCTTGTAGCGGAAGGCCCAGCCCTCGATCAGGAGGCAGCATTGCGTGGGTTGATCGCCGTCGCGCACGATATCCTGGTGCGCGCCGAGCTGGCGACGCATCACCGGCAGACGCTCGATGGCATGACGCTCCGCATCCGAGACCGTGATGATTGTTTCCAGCTTCCGAATGAGCAGGCTGATGTCGGCGCCGGCGGCGAAGCTCATTGCGAAGATGCCTTTCTTGGATAGGACGGAAGCGTCGGGACTGCGTGAATGCAGGGGATCGCACGACCGGCGTCGTTCCTAGCATGGGAGCATGATGGCGCGCTCGCCGTCCCACGCCGCCGCCACCGCACGCTTCCTCTTGCCGCGAGTATAAACTGTGGCGGGTCAGGTCTCGACAAATCTTGCATTAACAAAAAGCAGGGCTGTTGAAAGGGCCGTCGGCCACTCCATGATGTCACGCCAATGTGATCGTGGCGCTGACTGAGGAAGCGGGATGTACGATCAGGGTGCGAGGGGGTGCGGATCAGAAGTGTCGATGCGACAAGCCTCTTTCTGCAGCCCTCCTCTCACAAGCTTGGAGCCGGCGGATTTTGGCCTCCTGTGAACGTCCCCCATGCCGGTTTGGACTCACCGTCGCCGAACCCTGATCGCCCCCCCCAGTCGGGGGGGCGTTGTGCGGTTCTGGGAGCCCTTACCCCTTGTCCAGCGTGCCTTCGGGTCGGTCTGCTTCGCTTCGTTCAGATCTCGCGGTCACTTCCGGTTCGCAACGCCAGCGCGTGCGCCGATCGATGGCGCTTTGATGATGTCCGTATGCCAGGCGAGCGCGAACATGTTTTCAGCGCGCCTTTCGTCGCGAGGAATGGCTGTGGACTTGGTCGACCACGGTACCGTACGATCATTCCAAAGGCGGAGCCCGCGCTGCGGCCTTTCGCGGAGCGCAATCCACGGCCGAACACCATGGCAGGAAACGCATGATCCGTTTGAACGTGAACGGTGCCATCCGCGAGGTCGAGGCCGAGCCTGACACCCCGCTCCTCTGGGTCATCCGTGAACAGGCGGGCCTCACCGGTACGAAGTACGGTTGCGGCATCGCCCAGTGCGGCGCCTGCACGGTGCATATCGATGGCACGGCTGTGCGCTCCTGTTCGATGCCGGTGTCCAGCGTCACGCCGGACCAGAAGATCGTGACGATCGAAGGCCTGTCGCAGGACCGCTCGCACCCGGTGCAGAAGGCCTGGGCCGAACTCGACGTCCCGCAATGCGGCTTCTGTCAGTCCGGGATGATCATGGCCTCGGCGGCGCTTCTTGCGCAGAACCCGCATCCCAGCGACGCGGAGATCCGCTCCGAGATCACCAACATCTGCCGGTGCGGCACCTACAATCGCGTCTTGGCCGGCATCAAGCTCGCGGCCAACGGCGGTCAGGCGGGTTGAGGAGAGAGCCATGAACGCGCCTCCCAGCAAGCCTTCCCGCCGCACGTTCGTAGCCGGTGCCGTCGCCTCAGCCGGCGGCCTCAGCCTGGGATTCCATGTGCCGTTCCCGGGTGAGGCCGTCGCCCAGGGGGCTCCGACCGTTCTCACCCCCGAGGTGAATGCCTGGGTGGTGATCAGGCCCGACGAGACGGTGGTGATCCGCATCGCCCGCTCCGAAATGGGGCAGGGCACCCTCACGGGACTCGCCCAGCTCGTGGCCGAGGAACTCGGCTGCGACTGGAGCAAGGTGGTCACCGAGTACCCGACGCCGGGCCAGAACGTCGCCCGCGGCCGGGTCTGGGGCGATTTCGGCACCGGCGGCAGCCGCGGCATCCGCGAATCTCAGGACTACGTCCGCAAGGGGGGCGCGGCCGCCCGCATCATGCTGGTCGAGGCCGCCGCCAAGGGCTGGGGTGTGGCCCCGGACACGTGCCGCATCGACAAGGGCGTGATCAGCCACGCCGGCTCAGGTCGTACCATCACCTTCGGCGCGGTCGCGATGGCGGCGGCCAAGATCACCCCGCCGAAGGACATCGTCCTCAAGGACCCGAAGGATTGGACCATCGCCGGAAAGCCGGTGAAGCGCCTCGACACCGTCGAGAAGACTGACGGCAGTCAGATCTACGGCATCGACCTCAACATGCCCGGCCTGCTGAACGCCGCGATCCGCGACTGTCCGGTCTTCGGCGGCACCGTGAAGAGCTTCGACGCCAAGGCGGTCGAAGGCATGCCTGGCGTCAAGAAGGTTGTGGCGGTCGGCGATTCGGCCGTAGCGGTGGTCGCCGACACGTTCTGGCGCGCCAAGACCGCCGTGGAGGCCCTGCCGATCGTCTGGGATGACGGGCCGAACGGGCAGGTCTCGAGCGAGACCATCGCGGCGACCCTGCGCGAGGGCCTCGATGCCGAGGAAACCTACGTGGGCAACAAGGGTGGCGACGTCGCAGCCGCCCTGAAGAACGCGGCCCGGGTTGTGGAGGCGACCTATGGCGTGCCGTTCCAGAACCACGCCACCATGGAGCCGATGAACGCCACGGTACGCTGGACGTCGGAGCGCTGTGAGGCCTGGGCGCCGACCCAGAACGGCGAGGCGGCACTCGCTGCCGTCGCAGAGGCTGCCGGTCTCTCGGCTGCCAAGTGCGACGTCTACAAGCTCCTGCTCGGTGGCGGCTTCGGCCGGCGCGGTGCCACGCACGACTGGCTGCGCCAAGCTGTGCTGATCGCGAAAGAGATGCCCGGGACGCCGATCAAGCTGATCTGGACCCGCGAAGAGGACATGACCCACGGGCGCTACCATCCGATCACGCAGTGCCGAATGCGTGCCGGGCTGGACGAGGCCGGCAACCTGACCGGGCTGCACATGCGCATTTCCGGCCAGTCGATCCTGGTTTCAGTTGCACCGAACCGAATGGTCGACGGCAAGGACCCGGTGGTGTTCCAGGGCCTCAACGCTGGCGGCGCAGAGGCGGCGATCGGCTACGCGATCCCGAACATCCTCGTCGATCATGCCATGCGCAATCCGCACGTTCCGCCGGGCTTCTGGCGCGGCGTGAACATGAATCCCAACGCCATCTATCTAGAATGCTTCATGGACGAACTCGCCCATGCGGCTGGTCAGGATCCTCTGGCCTTCCGGTTGAAGCTGATGGAGAAGCACCCAAAGCACCGGGCGGTGCTGCAGGCGGTGGCCGACAAAGCGGGCTGGGGCGAAAAGCCTCCCGCGGGCGTCCATCGAGGCCTCGCTCAGATGATGGGCTTCGGCTCCTACGTGGCGGCGGTGGCCGAGGTCTCGGTCGGTGATGATGGGGCGGTCAAGGTCCATCGCATCGTCGCGGCCACCGATCCGGGCCACGCCCTCAATCCGCAACAGATCGACGCTCAGATCGCGGGGTCTTTCGTCTATGGCCTGTCTGCGGCGCTCTACCAGGAATGCACGGTCAAGGACGGCCGCATCGAGCAGACGAACTTCGACACCTACCCCGTGATGCGGCTTCAGGAGATGCCGGTGGTCGAGACGATCGTGATGCCATCGGGCGGGTTCTGGGGTGGGGTCGGCGAGCCCACCATCGCGGTCGCGGCCCCTGCCGTCCTGAACGCCATCTATGCAGCCACCGGCAAGCGCGTGCGCCAGATGCCGGTGAAGAACACGGATTTGCGCCGAGCGTGACGCGCTTGTCGATGGTCGCGGCCTGGCTGCTGGCCGGACCGATGGGCATGGCCCTGGCGGCTGAGCGCCCGCCGCCAGGCGCCTCCTCCTGCGCCGGGTGCCATGCCGAGGGGGCGGCGATGGGGGCGATCGACGGTCGCCCGGAGACCGAGATCGCGGCGGCCCTCACCGCCTATCGTTCGGGCGAGCGGCCCGCGAGCGTGATGAGTCGCATAGCGAAGGGATTTTCGGACGCGGAGTCCCAGGCGATCGCCGCCTATCTGTCGCGGCAGCCTGCTGCCGCCGTAGGGCAGAGCAACGCGACAGGCCAGGAGCGACCATGAGCCCGACGCGCCGCGCTCTCCTCGCCACAGGGGCGGCCCTTGCCCTGGTAGGGCCCGCCATCGCGAAGGCCGTGCCGAAGGTGGTGGTGATCGGCGGCGGATTCGGGGGGGCTACGGCCGCCCGTGCGCTCCATCGGGGTGGCCTCGATGTGACACTCGTAGAGGTCAACCCGACCTACGTCTCCTGCCCGTTCAGCAACGAGGTCATCGCTGGCCTCCAGCCGATGGCGGCGCAGCGTTTCGGCTACGGAGGTCTCGTCCGCGCCGGCATCCGCGTGGTGCACGAAGCCGCCACGGGGATCGACTCGGGGGCCCGCCGGGTGACGCTCGCCGATGGCACGGCACTTCCCTATGACCGCCTCGTGCTCTCGCCGGGCATCGACCTGCGCTTCGATGCCATCCCGGGCTACGACGAGGCCGCTGCCAGCCGTATGCCCCATGCCTGGAAGGCCGGTGAGCAGACGCTGCTCCTCGCCCGGCAAATCGCCGCCATGCCGGAGGACGGCACCGTGGTGCTGTCGGTTCCTGGCAATCCCTATCGCTGCCCGCCCGGCCCCTACGAGCGGGCGAGCCTGATCGCCCACGTGCTGAAGACCCGCAAGCCGCGGGCAAAGCTGATCCTGCTCGATGCCAAGGACACCTTCTCGAAGCAGCGCCTGTTCCAGTCGGCCTGGGCGGCGCTTTACCCGACCCAGCTCGAATACGTGCCGCTGGCCGAGGGCGGCCAAGTCAGTGCCGTCGATCCGGATGCCATGATCGTCCGCACCGACTTCGCGGAGTACAAGGCGGATGTCGCCTGCATCATCCCACCCCAGCGGGCGGGCCGGATCGCCGCCATCGCCGGAGTCGCCGACCGCAGCGGCTGGTGCCCCATCGATCCGGTCACCTTCGAGTCGCGGTTGATGCCCGGCATCCACGTCATCGGCGACGCGGCCATTGCCGGGGCGATGCCCAAATCCGCGTTCTCGGCCAATGCGCAGGGCAAGGTCTGCGCCGATGCGGTGATCGACCTCCTGGCCGGGCGCGCGCCCGAGACGCCCAAGCTGATCAACACCTGTTACAGCCTGGTGGCGCCCGGCTACGGCATCTCGATCGCGGGCGTCTACCATCCCGCGGGTGGTGTCCTCGCTGACGTGGAGGGCGCTGGCGGGATCAGCCCGGTCGATGCGCCGATGACCCTGCGCGCCCAGGAGGCGCTCTATGCCGCCGACTGGTACCGCACCATCACCCGGCAGGTTTTCGGGTGATCGGACGCCCCGGATGGGTCTGGATCGGCGGGCTGCTCCTGGCCTCGGCGGCGGTTGCGGGGGAGGGCGCCCTGCGTCCCGTCACCATCGTGGGTCGGGAAATTCCGGAGCCCTTGACCACGGCGCCGGGGGACCCCGAGCGGGGCAGGACCCTCGTCGTCGACCGCACCCGGGGCCTGTGCCTGCTCTGCCATGCCGGGCCGTTTCCCGAGGAGCGCTTTCCGGGCAATCTCGGCCCTGACCTCTCGGGCGTCGGCGACCGGCTCTCGCCCGGCGCGCTGCGCCTGCGGCTCGTCGATGGCCGGGCCTTGAACCCGGACACGATCATGCCCTCCTATTACCGCCTACAGGAGACGGTGCGGATCGGCGCAGCCTGGCGCGACCGGCCGGTGCTGGAGGCCCAGGCCATTGAGGACATTGTGGCTTTTCTCATAACCCTGCGCGACACACCTTCGGAAAGGCCGGTGCCGTGAGCCCGCACAATCCCCAGGGTCCGAGCCGCCGCCGCATCCTCGCCCTCGGGCCCGGGGCCGCTGCCGCGGTGGTGCTGCGCCCGGTGGCGGCGAAGGCCGCGACGCGTACCGAGAGCACCGCCGAGGCCATCCGGCGCTTTGCCGGAGCGGCGGAGATCCGGCCGGGGCGGGTCCATCTCGACCTGCCGCCGCTGGTGGAGAACGGCAACGCGGTGACCATCACGGTGACGGTCGACAGCCCGATGACGGAGGAGGACCATGTCCGCCGCATCGCCGTGTTCAACGACAAGAATCCGCAGCCGAATGTCATCACCGTATACCTGGGGTCGCGTGGAGGTCGCGCGGTTTTGACGACCCGAATCCGCCTCGCCGACACGCAACGCATCACCGCCATCGCGGAGACCAGCGACGGCCGCTACTGGTCGACCACGGCGGATGCCATCGTCACCCTCGCCGCCTGCCTGGAGGGCTGACCGGCCATGGCCCGCACCCTGATCAACGTTCCGAAAGCTGCGACGGCCGGCGAGGTCGTGACGATCAAGACCCTGATCTCGCATCCGATGGAGACCGGCTTCCGGCCGGGGGCCGACGGGCGGATCCGGCCGCGCGACATCATCACCGACTTCACCTGCCTGTACGACGGCGAGCCGGTGTTCCGGGCCGAGCTGTTTCCGGCCGCAGCCGCCAATCCCTACCTGACCTTCACCCTGCGGGCGACGCGGACCGGCACGCTGACCTTCACCTGGCGCGGCGACAACGGTTTCGTCCAGACCGAGACCGCGACCCTGACGGTGACGTGAGGCGGGCCGCGCTCCTGATGCTGGCGGCTGTGGCGACCGGGTCGGCCGGGTCGGCCGGGGCGGGGGAGATTCCACCGGCCGAAATCCCGCCGGCCGAGCGGCGCTCGAGCTTCGACGGGATGAGCCCGGACATCCAGGCGATGCAGCGCGATGCGGACGCCAATCCGGGCCTGCTCTGGCTGCAGGACGGGGCGGACCTCTGGAGTACGGCCCCGGCGCCCGACCGGCCCGCCTGCGCCGGCTGCCACGGAGAGGCGGCGACCGCGATGCGTGGCGTTGCCGCCCGCTACCCGGCCTGGGACGAGGCGACCGCCGCCCCGATCGACCTCCAGGGCCGGATCAACGCCTGCCGCCGGCGCCACCAGGGCGCGGAGCCCTACGGCTACGAGAGCCGGGAGCTTCTGGGCCTCACCGCCTACGTCGCCGCCCAATCCGCGGGCCTGCCGATCACGGCCCCCGCCGACGCCCGCCTCGGCCCCGCCCGATCGGCGGGGCGGGCGCTGTTCACCCGGCGCATGGGCCAGCTCGGCCTGTCCTGCGCCGCCTGCCACGACGGCAATCACGGGCGTCGCCTCGGGGCCGCCCTGATCCCGCAGGGCCATCCCACCGGCTACCCGCTCTACCGCCTCGAATGGCAGGGACTCGGCTCGGTGCAGCGGCGCCTGCGTAACTGCATGACGGGGATGCGGGCCGAGCCCTTCGCCTATGGCGCGCCGGAATTCGTCGCCCTCGAGCGCTACCTGATGGACCGCGCCGCACCCCTTCCGGTGGAGACCCCGGCGGTGCGCCCGTGATCGCCCCTCAGGCCCAGGACAGGGCGACGCCGCCGGCGGCGGTGACCAGCACCACGATCCAGGGCGGCACCCGCCCCACGGTGAGCAGGCAGAAGGCCAGCACCGCCACGGCGAAATCGCGGGCGTTGCCGACGGCGCCGATCCAGACGGGATCGTAGAGGGCGGCGCCCAGGAGGCCGACCACGGCGGCGTTGGCGCCCCGCATCGCCGCCTGGGCGCGAGGCCGGGCGCGGAGACCGTGCCAGAACGGCAGGGCGCCGTAGACCAGGAGCAGCCCCGGCAGGAAGATCGCCACCAGGGCGATCGCGGCTCCGGGGAGGCCGTGCGGGGCCGGTCCGACGGCGGCGCCCAGATAGGCCGCCACGGTGAAGAGCGGGCCGGGCACCGCCTGGGCGGCGCCGTAGCCGGCGAGGAACCCGGCCGGGTCGATCCAGCCGGGGCCGACCACCTCCGCCTGGAGCAGGGGCAGGACGACGTGGCCGCCGCCGAACACCAGGGCGCCGGCGCGGGCGAAGGCCTCGAACAGGGCGAGCCCCTGGCCGCCGAACCCGGGCGCCAGGAGGGCCGGCCCGAGGAGCAGCAGGGCGAGGAGGAGGGCGAAGACGAGCAGAGCCGCCGCGCCGGCCCGGCGCGAGACCGGAACCCTGAGCGTGCCGGCGGGCCGGGCGGTGCCGTCCGCCGGCCCCGCGCCGGCCCGGCACAGGAGCAGCCCGGCCGCGGCCCCGAGGGCGATCGCCAGCGCCTGTCCGACAGCGCCGGGCAGAAGGACGACGCCCATCAACGCCGCGACCGCGATTCCGGCGCGGGGACGGTCCGGGGTGAGCGACCGGGCCATGCCCCACAGGGCTTGCGCCACCACCGCCACGGCCACCAGCTTGAGGCCGTGCAGCACGGCCGCCGCCCACGGTCCGGTCAGGGCGCCGGCCGAGAGGGCGAAGGCCAGGAGCGCCAGGGCGGAGGGCAGGGTGAAGGCTGCCCAGGCGGCGAGCCCCCCGAGCGGGCCGCCGCCGCGCAGCAGCCCGAGAGCGAACCCGACCTGGCTCGAGGCCGGCCCCGGCAGGAACTGGCACAGGGCCACGAGGTCGGCATAACCCGCCTCGTCGATCCAGCGCCGGCGCTGCACCAGCTCTTCGCGAAAGTAGCCCAGGTGGGCGATCGGGCCGCCGAACGCGGTCAGGCCGAGCTTGAGGAACACCCGGAACACCTCGGCGGGCCGTCCGGGAGCCGGACGCGTCTTGGAAGCCGGGCGCGTCTTGGAAGCCGGACGCGCCTCGGGAGCCGGGCGAGCCTCGGGGGACGGGGGCTGTGCCTGCCCATTCACGCGGTGATCCTCATCGTCGACACGTCTCCGGCATCCATCCAGCGCTCAAACCACCATGGATTGGTTCGGCGGGCGGATACCATCCGGCGCGGCCCGAGTCCCGGCGATTCCCGCCGGCCGGTCCGTCCCCGGGGCGCAGCGCACCGACGGACCGCCGGCGCGCCGCGCCGGAGACGCCGGATCGAGGCTCAGAGCGATCGAATTTGGCTAAAGTACGCATCGTCCTAAGTAAAGGACGGACTGTCACCTAATCAATCGATTCGGAAGTCTGTACTTACAAGCCCATAAACCAATCCCGTCCGAGATTGATGTGCCTAGACGGCATCGATAGCTCCGGACCAGGATTGCATCACATGAACTATTCTATTGGTCTAACCCAGTCTGCACGTGACGGCGTGCTCTCTTTGCAGAAAACTGCGTCGCTGATGGCTATCAATCAGGAACGTCTTGCGACCCGAAAGAACGTCAACAGCGCATTGGATGATCCGGTTAAGTATTTCACCGCGCAGGCGCTCACGGATCGCGCCGGTTCCCTCACGAGCCTGCTCGCGGGGATGTCCAACGGCATCCAGACCATTAAGGCGGCATCGACCGGCCTCGACACGATCACCAACTACGTGAAGTCGATGCAAGCAGTGGTGCAGCAGGCCCAGACCAGCGCCGCTCAGAACCTGCCCAAGATTTCCGGGACCCAAGCCCTCGGTAACGCGAACCTGGCTACGGCCGCCGGAAAGAGCCTGCGTGACTATGCCCTCGGCATGACTCTGAACACCCCGGTCGCCCCGGCTAGGGTCGGACCCAACGGAAACGTCGGTCTGGCGACGACCGTCAACATGATGCAGATCTCGGCGGGCAATGCGAGCTACAGCTACTCGATCTCGGCGACCGACACGGTCGCCGACCTCGTCAGCCAGATCAACAAATCGGGCATCGCCACCGCGTCTGTGGATGCCCAGGGCTTGATGCAGGTGGTCGGCGAGGGCTCCGATCCTCTGACGATCAGTCTCGGTGGGGCCGCGACGGCACCCGCGACCGGCTTCACCGCCAACGCACAGGCGACGACGCGGATGTTCGGTGCGCGGGCGACTGCGGTCGTTGGAGGCCTCACGTCGGCTGCCCGGACGGCTCTGATCGATCAGTTCAATACCCTGCGCGGCCAGATCGATTCGACCGCCAAGGGTTCCGGCGTCAGCGGCGTCAATCTGCTCAACGGCGACAAGACTTCGATCATCTTCAACGAGTTGACCGGGCCGGAACAGGCAAATCTCACCGTGCAGGGCACATTGACCAACTCGACCAACCTTGGGATCGGTCTGATGCAGGATTTAGCCACATCCGCTGGTGGGTCGAATTTCGGCATCCAGAACAATGCGGACCTCACGAAGGCGTCTGAAGCGCTGACCAACGCGCTCGACACGCTGAAGGCACAGTCGAACGTGCTCTCGCTGAACATGTCGATCATCATGACGCGTCAGGACTTCACCAAAAGCATGACCAACATCCTCAATACCGGCGCCTCCAACCTGACGGCGGCGGACATGAACGAGGAGGCTGCCAACTCGAACGCCCTGCAGATTCAGCAATCGCTCGGCGTCTCGGCGCTGTCCCTCGCCAATCAGGCGAACCAGAGCATCCTGCAGCTGCTGCGCTAAACGGACCCAGCATTCGGCGCGGTTCGATGACCGCGCCGAATTGCACCCGGAAATCCCGCACGCCCGTGCGGTCACGGCCCCTCTCACGGCATGATCCGGCCGGCCATGGCTCTCGTTTCCGAACTGTCCCGATGGCTAGCCGCAGGCGCAGGGCTGATGGGCGCCACCCTGATGATGACGCAGTCCGGCCCCTCGTGGGAGGGTGTGCGGATCGGGATCACGTGCGTTGCCTTATGGGCGATTTTCATGACGATCGGATTTGCGACACTCGGCTCCGGTCGGACCCGCAAGCGGGCCGGACGTTCCTCGACCGTGCGTCTGGCAAACCCGGACCAGGCCGGACCCCTGCCGGACGGCCCCGCCGCGAACGAGCGGAAATCGCCGGAAGCCTTGTCCCTTTCGGCTTCCGCCTCCTCTTCGACTTCAGCTTCGTCTTCCAGATCCCTTCCGGCACATCGGGAGCGGATTCTGCAGCGGCGATTTCGATGACTTCGATGGTCTGACAAGTCTTGGATCGATGCCAGCACAGTAATTTCGAGATTATTCGAACTCGATCGAACGTCTCTTGAGAATGGCATTGGATGTCGGGTCGATGATCCGCGATGGAATGTGATCGAATTGCGTTCCGATGCTGCGGGAGTCGTTCCAAGATCACGCGCCCGCGACGTTCTGGATTGGCCTCTCGTCAAGCCCTGAACCCGATCCTGCTGGCCTCGATTGGAGCGTCCGACCGGGACCACCGGTCTCGAACCGCTCGGCCTCCGCTTTCCCTGCGGCCGTGCGAGCAGGCTGTCGTCCGAGGTCGACGCGGGCCGTCAGGCCATCTGTCCCGTCGGGAGCGGAGGCTAGTCTGTCTAGATTCAGATATCGGGTTCGCTGTCGCAGCCTATTGACCAGACGATACTATTCTATAAGACTGATATCGAATCTCCAAGAAAATATAGGCGACGCCAAATCTTTCTCTATCCCAATCGGGAGGGGCGATTGCATGGCTGTGCCGATTCCACCGAGATTGCAGGCTTGGGCGGACGGGCTTCGGCCGCGGGCACGCTCCAGGTCGAGCGACTCGCGCCGCCGAAGCCCATGTGCATGTGGCGCTGGCGAATCGCCCCAGTGCCGTTTCAGCCGACCAATTGGCCTCGCTGCACGCAAAACGTGCACCAGGGCGCATGCGTGCCGGTCCGCGGCTGATGATGCCGTGTGCACGGACGGACATTCCATCCGTCAATACAGACGATCCGTCCTGGATCCTGCGGAAACGCGGCGGCGCTATTCACTGCACCTGGGGCGATCAATAAGTTTCTCGGCGAACATAAACAGGAATTGTTTATCGAATTTCAGGCACTAGCGAGGGCCAGTTTTTGGCTTGGATGGATGATCGAATATCTGTTCCAGAACATCGCCGACAACAATACGCGCCAAAGAGCCTGGATCGATGGTTTGGCGGATCTGTTCGAGGTGCGTTGCGAGCAGGATGTCTTCGTTCCGCAAACCGTATACCAGAGATATTATAATCTGAAGAAGATGATGTTTACCGAGGCCGACGGCTTCAAGCAGGTCGCGGAGAGAAAATCGTCGCAAATCGCGAACCAGAACATCGATCACATCTGCATCTCGCTTCAGCTTTCAGGTCAGAAAAAGATTGCAACTGGAGGGTGCGTTTCGGAGATCGGGCAGGAGATGCTGGTCGTCTTCGATCTTTCTCAGGAACTTTCGATCGACCGCGCGGGCGGAGGGGCCGAATTGGGCGCGATCGTGCCGCGCCGTGTCCTGGATGCTTGGCGCGGCGATCCGTCGAGCTGGCATGGACGGATCATCCCTCCGACGACCACGCCCCTCACCCTGCTGCTCGCGGACCATCTGAAAGGCTTGCGGACCTGCCTTCGGACGGCGGCGCCGCTGCAGAAGGACCGGCTCGCCGAGGCCTCCATCGCCCTCTGCAACGCGGCGTTCGTGGCGGAGTCGGACAGCGCCTACAATCACACCGGCGTCCTCGGGATCGCCGTGCGCCAGGCGATCGACCGAAACCTCGCCACGATCGACGCCGAGACCCTGATGGCCAAGTTCGGCCTGTCGCGGACGCCCCTCTACAAGCTGTTCGAGGCCGATGGGGGGGTCTACGCCTATATCCGCAGCCGGCGCCTCGCGCACGCCATGCAGCAGATCGCCTCCGCCCCCGGCGGGCGCCGCCCGAAGATCGCGCAACTGGCGTTCGAGAGCGGTTTCGAGAACGAGCAGGTGTTCAGCCGGGCGTTCCGGCGCAAGTACGGCCTGAACCCGAGCGAGGTCGACGCCACCTACCAAGTCTGCCCGCATGACGACCGCGCGTCACGCCTGATGTCCTGGCTGCGTGAACTCTAGCGTTTGTCAGGGATCCGCGGAAACCGGTTATCCCGATCAGACAAACGAAAACGACAGAGTCGAGCCGAGCGCGGGTCCTGCTCACGACGCCGCGCCGTTCGCTCCCCGCCGGCTCAACAGGTCCTTCCGGAACTTGGCGTCGAGGCGCTGCATGAAGTGCTCGGCGCAGCACATGTGGTTGTGCATCTCGCGGCGGACGGCCTCGGCATCCTCGGCGCGGTAGGCGGCCACGAGGGCGCGGTGGCTTTCGAGATTGTGGGCGCCGAAGGCCTCGTGCTCGGTGAGGCTGTCGCTGCGGAACTCCACGAGGTCGCGCAGCAGGCTGTTGAGAAACCGGCACATGAAGGCCAGCAGCGGGTTGTCGCTGGCGTCGCACAGGATGTCGTGGAAATCGACCTCCACCACGCGGCCGAGACCGCGCTGGTCGCCCGCGTTGGCGGCGGCGCAGGCCGCCATGTTCGCCTCCAGGCGGCGGAACTCCGCGTCCCCGAGGCGGCCGACCACGCTGACGCCGAGCGTCACCTCCAGGCTGCGGCGCAGGGCGTAGACTTGGGCGAAGTCGAGTTCCTGGAAGTGGAGGAAGCGGCGCAGCTGCTGCGCGGCGGCGTCCACCGAGATCGGGCGGATCTCCGGGCCGCCGTTGGGGCCGGACTGCATCGTCACCAGCCCCTGGACCTCCAGGGCCTTCAGGGCCTCGCGGATCGTGCCCTTGGCGCAGCCGTAATGCTGCATCAGGGCGCGCTCGTTCGGCAGGCGGTCGCCCGGGGCCAGGCGCTCGCGGGCGATCCGGTTGCACAGATCCTCGGCGATCTGGTCGGACAGCTTGATCCGCCGCAGCGCCGCGGGCGGACCGGCGTCCTCGGGCGCGCTCATCGGGCCGCCGGGCTCGCCGGCGCCCAGGACACGTCCGCGTCGAGGGGAAAGATCGGGCGGGCCAGCTTGCCGAACGGGAACAGGCCGTAATCCGAGCTGGTGACGCCCCGGCTCGCGCATTCCACCACCGCGCGGGCGAGGGGCTCGAACACCGGCCGGCAATACATCCGCGACTTCAGGATCAGCACCCGGGCCGCTGCCGGGTCGAGGCCGAGGCTGGTGAACACGCCGAGGTCCCAGGGCTCGTGGGGCTCCTCCGTGACAAGGATGCGGGCGGCGCCCGTGTCCAGCACCGCCGCCCGGCCCATGCGGCAGCGTTGACCCGTATAGGTCGGGCCGGTGATGACGTAGGTGCCGTCGCCGAGGGCCGCCACCGTCCCGGCGACCATCAGGGGGGCCTGAGCGGAAAACCCCGGGAGCGGCACGCGGTTGCCGACGCCGATCGCGACCGCCGCGCCGAGGCCGGCCGCGTGCAGGGCGGCGACGGCCTGGGGATCGCAGATCGGGCCGGCGAGGAGGCCGTCCAGGCCCGCCTCGAGGGCGGCGGCGAGGACGTCCATCACGTCGCAGGTGCCGCCCGACATGCAGTTGTCGCCGTGGTCGAGGAGGAGCACCGGACCCGTGCCGGGCTGCGCCAGCGCCGCCTTGGCCGCCGCGATCGATGCGCCGAGCGGCGCCTCGGCGTAAACGAAGGCGTCGCGCGCGGACCAGAGTTCCGCGGCGAGATCCTGGGCGGCCTGGTCGGCGGCCTCCTGCGTCTCGGCCGTGACCGTGACCGAGACGCCCGCTTCGAACAAGTCGGCCAGGGCGAAGCCGCCGAAGATCGTGGCGGCGAGCACGCCGGGGCGGGTCTCCGCCGCGCGGGCCGCCGCGACGGCGTCCTGCATCGGGCCGGGCACGCGGGTGTCCATCCGCAGGGTGTGGGCGAGCATGGGCGGGTGGACCCAGGCGCGATGGGGTTTGAGGTCTTCGTCGAGCATGCGCCCGACGATGCCGGCGACCAGGGCGCCGGTCTCGGCCATGTCGACGTGCGGATAGGTCTTGAAGCCCGCGATCGCGTCGCAGTTCGCCACCATCCGGGCCGTGATGTTGCCGTGGAGGTCGAGGGCGACCCCGAGCGGCACGCCCGGCGCCAGGGCGCGGATGCGGGCGAGCAATTCACCCTCGCCGTCGTCGTGGCTCTCGGTCACCATCGCCCCATGCAGGTCGAGCAGGATGGCGTCGCAGCCCGGGCCGATCGCCGCGAGGATCGCCGCGCTCAGCGCCTCGAAGGCCGCGTCCGCGACCGGGCCGCTCGGGTTGGCATGGGCGGATACCGGAACCACGACGGTGGCGCCGCGCGCCTCGGCGAAGCGGATGAAGGCGCCGAGCGCCGTGGTGGCGTCGCGCCCCGCCGCCAGAGCTTCCGCCCCCCAGAGCGGGTTGAAGGCCGCCAGGGGGGTGGCCAGCGGCGAGAAGGTGTTGGTCTCGTGGTTCACCCGGGCGGTGACGATGCGCATGGCAGCAACTCGCGTCGTTCGATCAGGCCGAGGCGGAATGGCGGGAATCGTAGTCGAGCACCGCGTCGAGCAGCACCTGCGCGCCGGCGGCGCATTCGGTGGGCGAGGTCGACTCCGCCGGGTTGTGGCTGAGGCCCCCGGCGCTCGGCACGAACACCATGGTGGTGGGCACCAGGGCGGCGACGTGGGCGGCGTCGTGGCCGGCGCCCGAGACCATGTCGCGGGTGGGATGCCCGCCCTTCTCGGCCGCGCGCCGGACGGAGGCGATGCAGTCCGGATCGAAGGCGACGGGCGCGATCCGGGAAATGGGTTCGAGCCGGGTTTCCAGGGCGAGGTCGGTGGTGACGCGTTCGACGGCCGCCCGCAGGGCCGCCTCCATGGCGTCGAGCACCGCGTCCTGCGGGTGGCGCAGGTCGACGGTAAGGAAGACGTGGCCGGGAATGACGTTGTTGGAGTTCGGCGTCACCGTGAGGTGGCCGACGGTCCCGACCGCGTCGGGGGCGTGCGCGTGGGCGGCGGCATCCACCGCTTCGACCAGGCGGGCGGCGCCGACCAGCGCGTTGCGGCGCAGCGGCATCGGGGTCGAGCCGGTGTGGGACGACCGGCCCTCCAGGGTAACCTCGAACCACCGCATGCCCTGCACGCCCTGAACCACACCGATGGTGGCTCCCTCCGCCTCCAGGATCGGACCCTGCTCGATGTGCAGTTCGAACATCGCCCCGAACGGCACCGAGCCGGGGACGGCCGCGCCGCGATACCCGATGGCGTCGAGGGCTGCGCCGAAGCTGGTGCCGGCGCTGTCCCGGCGGGCCTCGGCCCAGGCGCCGTCGTAGATGCCCGCATAGACGCCGGAGCCCAGCATCGCGGGGGCGAAGCGCGCGCCCTCCTCGTTGGTCCAGTTGACCAGGAGCAGCGGCGCCTCGGTGACGTAGCCGGCCCCGTCGAGGGTGCGCAGCACTTCGAGCCCGGCCAGCACGCCCAGCACCCCGTCGAACTTGCCCCCGGTGGGCTGGGTGTCGAGGTGGCTGCCCAACGCGATGGGCTTCAGGTCCGAGTTCCGGCCGGGGCGCAGGGCGAACATGTTGCCGGCGGCATCCACCGTGAGGGTGCAGCCGAGCGCCGCGACCTGGGCCTTGAGCCAGTCGCGCACCCGGCGGTCGTCCTCGCTGAGGGTCAGGCGGGCGATGCCGCCATCCGGCGTGCCGCCGATCGCTGCGGTCTCCGTCAGGGTGTCCCAGAGGCGCTCGGCGTTGATGGTCAGGTTCGACATTGTGTCCCGGGTTTCCTGGTGCTCACGCGGTCCGCGATCAGGTGGCCTTGACGCCGAGGAAGCGGTCGCGCGCGGCGTCGTCGGCCTTGAATTCGGCATTGCCGGCCGCGTAGGCGACGCGGCCAAGCTCGAGGATGTAGTGGCGGTCGGCGAGGCTCGTGCAGACCGCCAGGTTCTGCTCCACAAGCAGGATCGGGACCCCGGCGTCGCGGATGGCGCGGATCTGGGCCACGATCTCTTCGACGATGACGGGGGCCAGCCCCTCCACCGGCTCGTCGAGCATGAGAAGCTTCGGGCCGCTGAGCAGGGCGCGGGCGATGGAGAGCATCTGCTGCTCGCCCCCCGAGAGCTGCGCGCCCCCGTTGCGGCGGCGCTCTTCGAGGCGCGGGAACATCGCGTAGATCTCGGCCATGCCCCAGGGCGAGCCCCTGCGGACGGCGATGCGGAGATTCTCCTCGACGCTGAGCAGGCTGAAGATGCCGCGATCCTCCGGCACGAGGGTGAGGCCGGCCCGCGCGATGCGATGGGCGGGCCAACCCGCCACGTCGGTGTCGTGGAAGCGCACGCGGCCGCCGCGCGGAGGCAGGAGGCCGCTGATCGCCTTCAGGGTCGAGGTCTTGCCGGCGCCGTTGCGGCCGAGCAGGCAGACGATCTCGCCGGCCCGCACCTCCAGGCTGACGCCCTGGAGGATGTGGCTCTTGCCGTAATAGCCGTGGACGTCCTCCACGCTGAGGGCGGCGGGACCACTCACGAGACCAGATCTCCCGTGATCATGTTGCCGAGATAGGCCCGGCGCACCTCGGCGTCGTCGCGGACCCGGGCCGGCGGCCCCTCCACCAGCACGCGGCCGGCGCGCATCACCGTCACGGTGTCGGAGATGTTCATGACGATGCCCATGTTGTGCTCGATGAACAGCACGGTGTGGTCGCGGCCGAGGTCGCGGATCAGCGCCGTCATCGCGGCGATGTCGTCGATGCCCATGCCGGAGGTCGGCTCATCGAGGAGGATGACCTTCGGCGCGGCCGCCATCGCCATACCGACTTCGAGGCGGCGCTGCTGGCCGTGGGAGAGTTCGCCGGCGGCGCGGAGCGCCACGCGGGTCAGGTCGAGGCGGTCCAGCATCGCCTCCGCCATGGCTAGGGCCGGCCGGTTCGCTTCCGCCCGGCGCCAGGGCGCGAGCGCTTGCCAGGGCGTCCGACCCTGTGCCGCCAGCCGCAGGTTCTCGCGAACACTGAGCGTCGGGAACAGGCTGGTGACCTGGAACGAACGGGCGAGGCCGAGGCGCACGCGCTCGTGGTCCGCGGTCCGGGTGATGTCCCGGCCGGCCAGGGCGATGCGCCCGGCCGAAGGCGCGATCCGGCCGGTGAGCGCGTGGAACAGGGTGGTCTTGCCGGCGCCATTGGGACCGATGATCGAGTGGACGCTGTTCTGCCTGATGCGCAGGGTCACGTCCTGCAGGGCGACGAAGCTGCCGTAGCGGACGCTCAAGGCGTCGGTGGCGAGGATGGGCTCGCTCATCGGTTCGCCTCCGGGGCCGGCCGGGCACCAGGCTGCCCTCCTCCCCCTTGTGGGGAGGAGTTGGCGGTGGGGGTGGCTGGGTGGCCCTCGACCGGCGGAGGCTGGCGGCGCCACCCCTGGCCCCTCCCCACGAGGGGGAGGGGAAGGCTCTCCGCGGGCGGCGGCGCCCGCGTCACCAGGGCGACGGCGCGCTCGATCAGGCCCCAGAGGCCGCGCTGCAGGAACAGCGTGATGACGATGAGGAGGAGCCCGAGGAGCAGCAGCCAGCGCGGCCAGATCGCCGAGAGGGCGTCGGCGGCGAGCAGGTAGGCGCCGGCGCCGAGGAGCGAGGCGAACAGGTTGGCGCTGCCGCCGATGATCGTCATGATCAGCAGGGTTTCGCTGGTGTGATAGTCGATGTTCGACAGGGGGGCGACGCCGATCAGCATGGCGTGGAGCGCGCCCGCCAAGGCCGTGACTGCGCCCGAGATCGCAAAGGCCGCGACCTTGAACGCCCGCACCGGATAGCCGATGGCCCCGGCCCGGCCCTCGTTGTCGCGGATGGCGAGCAGCGTGCGCCCGAAGGTCGAGAGCGCGACCCGCTGCAGGGTGGCGAACAGCACGAGGAAGAGCACGGCGACGTAGGCGTAATAGGTCCAGGCGTCGCTCAGCACGGTGCCGCCGAGGCGCGGACGGGGGATGTCGAGGAGGCCGTTATCGCCGCCGGTGACGCCGCTGAAGGTGTAGGCCAGGAAGTAGAACATCTGCGAGAAGGCCAGCGTCAGCATCACGAAATAGACGCCCTGGCGCCGGATCGAGACCCAGCCCACGGCTGCCGCCACCAGGGCGCCGAGGGCCAGGGACAGCAGCAGCATGACGGGGGCGGGCAGACCGGCCCGCACGAGGCCGAGCCCGGCGACGTAGCTGCCCAACCCGAAGAAGATGCCCTGTCCGAACGAGAGAAGGCCGGTATAGCCCAGCAGCAGGTTGCAGGCGGCGACCGCCAATCCGAAGATCAAGATCTCGCTGGCGAGCGTGCCCGAGCGCATGGCGAGCGGCAGGATCAGCACGGTGGCGAGCGCGAGGCCGAACTGGACGAGGGGGCGGTCGAGAAAGGGGATCATGCGAAAGGATCCTGCTCAGGCCCGGCCGAACAGGCCGCGCGGCATCGCCATGATGATGCCGGCCATGCCGAGATAGATGACGAGGCGCGCCCCCTCCGGCCACAGAGTGGCCATCAGGCTCTGGGCGACGCCGACCAGGATGCCGGCGGCCAGCGCTCCGGCGTAGCTGCCCATGCCGCCGATCACCACCACCACGAAGGCGATGCCCAGCGCCTCGACGCCCATGAAGGGCTCGACGCCGCGGATGGGGGCCGCCAGCGCCCCGGCCAGCCCCGCGAGCCCGGCACCGAGGGCGAAGACCGCCGTGTTGATGCGTAGGGTGTCGTAGCCGAGCAGCGCCATGTTCGACGGGGATTCCGACCCGGCCCGCACGATGGCGCCGAGGCGTGTGCGGTCGAGGAGCCACCACAGGCCCGCGGCCAGGATCGCCGTGAAGCCGATCACGAACAGCCGGTACTCGGGATAGACGAAGTCGCCGAGGATCATCACGCCGCTCAGTTCCTCCGGCGGGGCGACGTTGCCGCCGAGCGGTCCCCAGAGGATGATGACGAGTTCCTGCACCACCAGGGCGAGTCCGACGGTGACGAGGATGTGGAAGGTGTGGGGCAGCTTGTAGACCCGGCGCAGGAGCAGCCGCTCGGTCAGGCCTGCCAGAACCGCCACGACGAGGGCGGCGAGCGGCATCGCCACCCAGAAGCTCAGGCCGCGCTCGACGCCCTCGTAAGCGAGGTAGGCGCCGAGCAGATAGAACGCCCCATGGGCGAAGTTCACGAATTGCAGCAGCCCGAAGATGATGCTCAGGCCCACCGCCAGCAGGAAGTAGAGCATCCCGAGGCCGAGACCGTTCAGGATCTGGAACAGGTAGGTCACGGGGTCTCCGGGTGCACGTCAAGTCTTGGTTCGAGAGCGACGCCAATCGGCGCGCCACCGCGTCATTCCGGGGCCGCGAAGCGGAGCCCGGAATCCAGAAACACAGGTGGCGTCTTGCTTGGCTCCGTCAGCGGCTCTGGATTCCGGGCTCGCCTGCGGCGCCCCGGGATGACGCAGCGCTTGACCGACAACCGGTTTGGTGAGGAACCTTGGTTTCAGGTCGCCCTCACGCCATCTTGCAGCCGGCCGCCTCGGGCGAGAGGAACGACTTGCCGGACTGGATGACCTCTGCGAAATCGTCCTTGTCCTTCATGGCGGACTTCGCCTTGCCCTTGAGCAGGTAGTAATCCTTGATGACCTGGTGATCGGCGGCGCGGATTTCCTCCTCGCCGGTGAGGCCGGCATAGCGCAGTCCTTCGAGCGCCTTGATCACCGCGGGGCCATCGGCGCTGCCGGCCTTGGTGGCCGCGTCGAGCAGCAGCTTCGTGATCTGGTAGGAGCCGGCGAAAGAGTAGTTCGGCGTCATCTTGGCGGTCTCGCGGACCTTGGCGACAAGGGCCTTGTTCAGGGGCGAGTCGATGCCGTGCCAGTACTGCGCCCCGAAATAGACGCCCTCGCACAGGTCGGCGCCCAAGGCCTCGAACTGCTCCAGGCCCGAGGCCCAGGCGAGCACGATGGTCATGCGCTTCTTGAGGCCGAAACTGACCGCCTGGCGCAGCGCGTCCGAGGATTGCGAGCCGAAGTTGAGGAGCAGCAGGACGTCGGGTTTCGCCGCGATGGCGTTGGTCAGGTAGCCGCTGAATTCCTTCTCGGCCAGCGAGTGGTAGCTGTTGCCGACATGCTCGATGCCCTTCTCCTGGAACACCGCCTTGGCGGCGCTGAGCAGGCCTTCGCCGAACACGTATTGCGGGGTGATCGTGTACCAGCGCTTGGCCTGGGGCATCTGCGCGATCAGGGGCCGGACGGTCTGCGCAATGGCGCCGAAGGTCGGTACCGTCCAGCGGAAGGTGCCGCGGTTGCAGTCGGAGCCGGTGATCTCGTCGGCGCCCGCCGTGGTGATGAAGACGGCGTCGGACTTCGCCGCCTCCTTGCCCATCACCAGGGCCTCGGAGGACAGGATGCCGCCGGCGAAGAGTCGCGTGCCCTGGGCCATCGCCTCCTGCATCTTGCGGGCGGCCGGGGCCGGCTTACCCTCGGTGTCGATGTCGGCGATCGTGACGGTGCGGCCCAGCACCGAGCCGGCTTCCTTCGCGGCGAAGGCGGCGCCCAGCGACGCGTACTTGCCGTTGGCCGCGAAGGCGCCCGAGATCGGCAGGGGCGCGCCGACGACCAGGGGCCCCTCGGCGGCCCGGGCGCTGCGCAGGAAACCCGAGATCGGCACTCCGGATGCCGCGAGGGTCGCCGCCGTCAGCGAGGTTTTCAGAAACGCGCGACGATCCCGCATGACACCGCTCCTCGAGGGCCGAGCCGACCGAACTATCCAAACTATACGCATAGAATATCGGCGGGCGCAGGCCGTCAAGGGGCGGATTTATGGTGCGCTGCACTTGTGCAGATTGCCAGCATACGCTCAGATCTTAGGCGCCCGGTGCCCAAATCGGCGGCGGATATCTTGCGGCGCAGCAGAGATCGGCGGTGATGACGTGGTGGTGCGGGCGCATCGAAGCGCTCTTCGACGGGCTGTCGGTTCCGGCGGGTGATGTCGGAATGGCCGCCTCACACGGCGCCGGCATCCTCCCAGTAGCCGCGGACGTCCGCCGCCGTGGCGGTGAGGTGGACCTGCTCGTCGACCCGCTCGACCCAGGACAGCGGCAGGAGATGGTGCCGGCCATGCGCGACCGGATCGGTCCGAGTCAGCTTGATCAGGGTGTCGCCGTCCAGGTGATCGACCGTGCCGACATGCAGCCCGTCGGACGATCTCACTTCCATCTGCGCCTTGATGTCCGAGGGCTCTGCCATGTCGGCCTTTCCGTGGTGGGGGTTCACCGTCGTCAACAAGCCGGGTCGGCCAAGGTTCAGAGCGGTGTGGGCCGCAACGGTCACCGACCGACCCCTGATCGGAGCCGGGGCGCAACAAACGTGAGTGCGGGCCGCCGGACGATGCCCGAAGGTGGCTCCTTCGCAGGAGGCTCTGGGGGCGGCGGATGACGGCGGCGTGGGACGAGGGGCTCGGCGCGGTGGAGCGGATCATCGCCACGGCCGAGGCACGGCGGATCGAGCAGATGCTCCGCATCGCCGTCCACCTCGCCGAAGATCGGGACGCCGCCGAGGCCGAGGCGGAGCTTGGCCGCACCGAGCGCCTGCTGAAGATCATGCGAGGCCAGCGCACCCTGCTGATCGGCGCGCGGGCGCGCCGGCCGGCCGACGACGGGACCATTCGAGACGCGACCATTCCGGATGCGCTTCGTCCGCCCGATCCGATGCGGGGCAGCCCGACGCCGCCCTGATCTCAGCGGCCCAGCCGCACCGGAAAGCTCAGATCCGTCGTGCCCGCCCGGGTCAGCAAAGGGGCGGGCGGCGGGCGAAACGGGCCGGCCGCCCGGATCAGGGCCGTCGCCCGCTCATCGAGATCC
Source organism: Methylobacterium sp. Leaf113 (assembly GCF_001423325.1). Classification (NCBI taxonomy): domain Bacteria; kingdom Pseudomonadati; phylum Pseudomonadota; class Alphaproteobacteria; order Hyphomicrobiales; family Methylobacteriaceae; genus Methylobacterium; species Methylobacterium sp. Leaf113. The sequence continues at coordinate 2,164 of NZ_LMNJ01000015.1, read as the reverse complement.
GCCGAACCGGAGCTGCGCTCGACCGCGACGCGGTTCACGAAGCCGTCCGCCGCCACCTGGACCCGGACGGTCACGGTGCGGCCCCGGCCCGGGAAGGCCTGCTTCTGGACGGCCCCGTCGATGGTATCGATGACCTCCGAGACCCAGGCGCGCACCACCGCGCCGGTCCGGTCGCGGGCCTGGCTCGCGCCCGTGCCGAGGAGAAGGAGGGCGAGGCCGAGCCCGCGGGCCCTGTCGGCCGCTCTCATCGGCGGTGCTCCACGACGTCGGGACGCGCGGCTCCCGGCCCGTTCCGGGGCAGACGCGAGTCCGCCGGCCTGAGAGATCCCGTCGGGTCGGAAGAGCCGGTCATGTCAGCACCGAACATGCGAACGGCGCAGGGCCTGCGAGGGCCGCTGCGCCGCTGGTTTCGGCCGCCGAGGGGGCGATGACGGCCACCCCCGTGATGCACCCGGACCATCCGCGCCGATGTGCGGCGCGGCACAGGCCCGGCGAAGACGTGCCGGAAACGCCGCGCCTCGGGGGCTGACGGGGTGGCGGCAAAAGCCGGCGGGCCTCCCTATCTAAGGCAAAGCCCGATGACGCTTTCATCGCAGAGAGGTTGAACCATGAGCCACGAACGCGCGATCCTGGCAGGCGGCTGCTTCTGGGGCATGCAGGACCTGATCCGGCGCCAGGAGGGCGTGATCTCCACGCGGGTCGGCTACACCGGCGGCGACGTCCCGAACGCGACCTACCGCGACCACGGCACCCATGCCGAGGCCATCGAGATCGTCTACGACCCGAGCCGGACGAGCTTCCGCCGCATGCTGGAGTTCTTCTTCCAGATCCACGATCCGACCACGCCCAACCGTCAGGGCAACGACCGGGGCCTGAGCTACCGCTCGGCGATCTTCACCACCGACGAGACGCAGCGGCAGATCGCCGAGGACACCATCGCGGACGTGAACGCCTCCGGCCTGTGGCCCGGCAAGGTGGTCACCGAGGTAACGCCGGCGGGCCCGTTCTGGGAGGCCGAGCCCGAGCACCAGGATTATCTCGAGCGGCGTCCCGACGGCTACACCTGCCACTTCATCCGCCCGAACTGGACTTTGCCGGCCCGGGCCTCCACTCCGCAACTGTCCTGAGACGTGAAGGGCGCCCCGCATCCCGGTGCGGGGCGCACCACGACGTGGGGCCGCCCCCCCTTTCCCAAGTCGCTGACGCAGGTCCCTGATTCACGTCTCTGATCGGTCATGCAGAAGGTGGAGCCGCCGGACAGGATCGAGCCGTCGACCTCAGCATTCCTGTCGGTCTCGAAACCGCAACCGATCCAATCCGGTCGGACCCCGCTTCCGGTCGGCACGACATGCATCCGTGTCGATCCCCGGCAACATCCTTTCTGCTCGACACGCGCTGCGAAAGGGTAAGTTGTCGCGCCGACGCAATTTGGTTGCGGGATTTTATAGTTAATTCCGAGCATTTCTCGGCTAAGTAACGATCAATTCACAGAGTTGAATTGAAGTCACGTCCTTCATCAAGGGCGAGCTCGATGCCTGCAACATACCTCAACGCCGCCGGGACGCTGCTCTCGGTGGGCGAAACCTATGGTCGTGGTTCCGTCGGAACTGCCAAATCAACCCTTTCAGGGACGACCGGCAACGACGGCCTTCGCACCGGAGGCAATAGCACGCTCACGGGTGGGTTGGGAGATGATACCTATTTCGTTTACACCCAAAATGACGTCGTCGTAGAGAACGACCGGGAAGGCATCGACACGGTCGTGTCGACGTCGAAATACTACACACTTCCGAATGGTACCGAGAATCTCACGCTGGCCGGCAATAATTCAAGCGGTGCCGGCAATCACGTCGACAACATCATCAGCGCGCCTGGCACCGGAAGCCACACGTTGAACGGCGGCGCCGGCAACGACGTTCTGATCGGTGGCAGCGGCGTAGACACCTTCGTCGTCACGAAAGGCGAAGGGTCCGATGTCGTGATCGGGTTCGATGCGGCCAAGGACTTTCTACAACTGCAATCCTATTCCAGCCTGACAAGCTTTGCCAAGGTCAAGTCGGCGATATCCCAGGTCGGGGCGGATACGGTCATCAAGCTCGAGACTGGCGAAACGCTGACCCTGCGCGATCACAAGGTCGAAGATCTGTCCGCGGCGAATTTCCGC
>NZ_LMNJ01000014.1:0-79765 GCF_001423325.1 Methylobacterium sp. Leaf113 | reverse complement strand
GCCAGAACAGGTCCGCCATCGCCGCCTCCGTGCTGCAAACGGCGGCTCTGAATCACAAAACCAGAACTCTCGCAACGTCTTGGTTCGGTTCACACCCTAGGACAGCTTTTCAACGAATCGACGTCCAAGGACTCCGTAGATCGCGAATATTAGCTAATCCCTATATTTGCTAATCTAATTAACCGGTTATTTGAAAATCTCAATCTTCGGACACCGATCCATCACCACCACAGATCCCGCCGACTCGGCTCGCACGGCGGCCGCATCATCCCGCACCCCGATCTGCATCCAGATGAACCGTGGCACCCAGGGCAAAGCCAGGGCCTCGTCCACCACCCCACCCGCCGCATCCGAGCTGCGAAAAATCTCGACCATGTCGACGGGCTTGGTCAGGTCGGCGAGGCGGGCGATGACGGGCTGGCCGAGCAGGCTCTGCCCCGCGAGCCCGGGATTGACCGGGATCACCCTGTAGCCGCGCCCCAGCAGGAATTCCATGACGTGGTGGCTCGGCCGGGCCAGATTGGCCGAGGCGCCCACCAGGGCGATGCTGCGGGTCTCGGCGAGCACCCGGCGGATCAGGGCAGGGTCGTAGGCGTCGTGGTTCGGGCTCATCCCTGATCTTGTCGGGCATGCCGGAGCATGCTGCAAAGTGAAGCCTGTCCGAACACTGGGTCGAAACCTTGCCCCACACCTTGCCCCACACCTCGCCCGACCCTGCCTCCGCCGCCTCGCCCGATCCGTCGCCGGACGCGCTGCCGCAAGCCCTGTCCCTTGCCGAGACCGTGGCCTTCCTCGCATCGGCCTTCCCGCAGATGGAGGCCGGCGGCCGGACCTATCACCTCGTGGAGGTCGGCCCCGGCCTCGCCCGGATGCGGATGGACCACCACGACCGCCATCTCCGCCCCGGCGGCACGGTCTCCGGTCCGTCGATGATGGCGCTGGCCGACTACGCCCTCTACGCGGCGATCCTGGCCAGCCTCGGCCCGGTGGCGCTCGCCGTCACCACCAGCCTCAACTTCAACTTCCTGCGCAGGCCCGGCCCAACCGGGCTGCTCGGTACCGCCCGCCTGCTCAAGCTCGGCCGGCGCCTCGCGGTCGGCGAGGTCCATATCACCGGGCCGGACGGCGCCCCCCTGGTCTGCCACGCCACCGGCACCTACGCGATCCCGCCGAATCGCTGAGGCCGGATCGCTGGCACCGCCGGAGGTTCAGCCGCCAAAGGCGTCAAGCGCTTCGTGCAGGCGGCGACGGAAATCCGCGCGGCGCCGCCCCAGCCGGGCGGCCTCGGCGGGGTCGCGGGTGGCACCCTCGGCCAGCGTCAGCGCACCTATCTGGTATGCCAGATAACAGCACAGCATGACATCGATCATGCCCGGATCGAGGGGTCGATTCCGTGTGACCTCGACGCGACCCTTCAGGTATACGCCGGCCTGTTTGGGCAGGTCGAACTCGACGATCGCGGCGGCCAGATCCCACGCGATATCCTGCGCCCCGATCAGGTCGTGCCCCGCCGCATGGTCGAGCGCATCGGCCTTCAGCAGCCGCCCATCGGGCAGCGTCAGCCACTTCCAGGGCTGCATCCGGTTGTCGGTCTCGACCCGTCGCACCCCCCGCTCCAGCGCCGCGAGCCGAACCTCCGACCACCGCTCCAGAGCCCGCGCCCGCTCCGCGCCCAGGGCCTCCCCGGCATTGTGCCGGGCCATCGCCACCAGCGTGGACAGGTCCGCCCCGGCCTCCGGCGGGGCCGGAAACGCCGTGGCCCGGAAGGCCAGATAGTCGCCGATCCGGGCGATCCAGGCCTCCCCCTGGTCCGCCCGCAGGGGCACCGCCTCCCCGTGCCAGCGCTCCGCCAGGAAGCCGTGGCGCAGGCCCGCCACCTCCGGGATGAACCCGGCCGCCTGGAGCGCCCGGGCCGTCGCGTGCTTGCGCCGAGCTTCGAATCCGAGACCGGCGAATTTGATATGCCAGGTGGTGTTTCCCTGTCGCATCAGGAACTTGCGTCGTTCCTGCCAGGCATTCACCGGCGGCCATTCGGCCGGATCGGCCCAGAATTGGCGGCGCCAGCCCCCGCCGGACATGTCCTCCAGGGGCGCCGGTTCACCCCCCACGAGGTCGGTGACCCAGGCCCCGAGCGCCTGGTCCGGCCGCTCCGGCGCGCCCGCCCAGGCGTCGAACGACAGGGTCCGGCGGGCTATCCGCGCCCAAAGCCGGCGGTGCTTTTCCGAGGCCTGCGGCCCCGGCATTCCGTCGTGGCTCGGGAACAGGGTGACCCGATCCTCCGCCACCCCGAGCCGGTCGAGCGCATCGAGCACCGCCCCGAAGGAGCTGCCCGACAGGCCCGGCCCCTCGTCCACCACGGCCACATTCCGGGCCGCCCGGATCGTCGCCTCCACCGCCTCCGACAGGGCCAGGTGCCGCCGGAACGGGTGCCCCACCGGCCGCACCGTGAGCAGGCGCCGGCTGCCGATCCCGGCCGCCACCATGGCGGCGAGCGGCGCCCCGATGCTGCGCAGGCCGATCACCAGCGTGTCCGGCGCGAGCCCCGCGGCCCGCGCGGCGATCCCGTAAGTCTCTGGATAGATTGCGTAAAACGCAAAGCCCTCGGCCCATCGCGTGGCGATCTCCGGCGGCAGGGCCAGCCCGGCGAGGTCCGCAAGAGCCCCGTCGAGATCCGGCACATCGCGGTGAAATCCGCCCGCCCAGGAGGCCAGGACCGCCTCGGCCAGCCGCAGGATCAGCCCCGTCGCGCCGTCCTGGGCCGGGGAGGGGGCATCGGTCCCGCGTGCCGAAAGGTCAGCATCCGCAAGGCCTTGCAGCAACATCCCGGCCGCGATCAAAGCCGCCGCCAGGGCCTCGTGCCGGCGCAGGCCCTCGGCGTCTCGCGCCGCCCCGAGCCCGCCCGCGATCTCCGCAATGAGGTCGCGCGGGTCTTGGGCGCGGCCCCGCTTGCCGAACACGATCACCGGTGGACGGCAGCGCTCACCCGCCCCGGCGCATAGCGGCGCACCATCGCGGCGCAGAATTCGGCGAACTCGTTGGGATCCTGGGGCGGACTGGTGTGGTGCGGCGCCAGTCCGCGATGCTCCGGCGTGAAGCAGAACGTCACCGTGACGTCGAAATCCTCCAGCGCCCGCATCTGCCGATCGAACCAATCGAGCGCGTTGGGGCGGAAGCTGTCGGCCCAGGACAGGCCGGTGCGCAGGTAGGTCACCCCGAGGCGCTTCATCCAGGCCACCGCCTCGTCCAAGCGGTGGTCCTCGTAGTGGAACCACTGGCACAGCCCCAACGCCGGGGTATGCCGGGCGAACGCCTCCAGCGCCAGCTTCGGCGTGCCGTCCTGGCGCAGCAAGCCCATGTGGAAATGGCGGTAGTAGGAGGAGCCCTCGGCCTCCCGATGGCGGGTGGTGGCCTCCCATTCGCGCGGCAGATCGTAGAGGCTGTACCAGTGGATGCGCGGCGCCTGGCCGATCAGCAGCTCCGCCGTCCGGTCGACGCCCCAGCGCTGCACCTCCTCGGCGCCGAAGGTCGAAATGCCCACCTCCGAGACCCAGACCGGCAGGTGCGTCACCGCCCGGATCTCGGCGATCTTGGCCGGCCATTCGTGGACCTGCCAGAGGTTCCAATCGAGGGGAAAGCCGTGCACCGCCACGGCATCCACCACATCGAGGGCGCCCGCCCGCTCCATGCGCCGGATGAAGCCCGGATCGATCGGAGAGATCCCGCCAAGCACCCGCGGCAGGCTCGGGTTTTCCGCCCGGATGGCATGGCCGGCGGCGCTCACCATCTCGGCGAACAGGCGCCACTCGGGGTCAAGCTCCGGGTCCCAATGGGATTTGTTGTTGGGCTCGTTCCAGAGCATCGCGGCTTCGATCACGCGGGGATCTCCTGTGCCGGGCGCGCCGGATAGACCGCCCCGGGCTCGGCCTTCTCCGCGCAACGGCAGAGATAGACCTCCTCCTCCGGGTGCCCCACGATGGCAAAGCCGCTCGCCCGCAGCATGGCCTCGGTGCAGGCGCGGTTGGGCACCCACCAGTTGGTCGGATCGCCCGCGTAGCGCTCCTCGATGAAGTGCAGCTTCGGGTAACCGGCTTCGGCGAAGGGCGCGGGTTCGAAGAAATCGTAGTCGCCGGCCACGGGCACCACCTCGCGCGAGCCGCGCTGCATCGACTGGAACACCAGCAGGTCTTTCGCCACGGTCTCGCGGATGAGGTCCAGCGCCAGGAGCGGGTGCCGCAGGTGGTAGAGCACGCCCATGAACAGCACGACGTCGAAGCGCTCGCCCAGCGCCCCGACATCGTAGACCGACCCTTGCGCGAAGGTGATGTCCTGTCCCGTCACCCGGGCGGCGAAGCGGGCCTGCGCCAGGTAGCGCGCATCGGAATCGAGGCCGAGCACCCGCGCCGCGCCCCGTCGTTTCATCTCGATGGCGTAGAAGCCGCCGTTGCAGCCGATGTCGAGAACGCTCTTTCCCGTCAGGTCCGCCGGAAGAGCATCGGCGAAACCGCGCCATTTTAGCGCCGGATAATCCCCGAGGAAATGGTTCGGGGCGGTCCAGACGCCGTCGAGGTTCATGTTGTGGAACCACGGGCCGAGCGCGTCGATCTCGCCCCGCAGGCGATCCTCGGATCTCATCATGGCGAACCCCTCATGTCAGGTGAGCCGTGCCGTTGAGGCTGTAAACCCGGCCGCCCCCGGGCCAGAGCTCGACGACGCTGATCGAGGCCGGCTCGACCACGAGGCGATCATAGGACGCGACGGAGAGCCCGAGGACATGCAGCAGGACGGCGCGGATGACGTCGCCATGACTGACCGCGATCAGGCATCCCTCCGGTCGCCCCGTCAGGGCCGCCATGGCGCGAACCTGCGCCTCGCCCATGCTCTCGCCGCCGGGCGGACGGTTGTCCGCTCTGCGGGTGTTCCAGGCCTGCCAGCGTGAATCGGCAGCGAGATCGGCCAGGGGCCGGCCGGTCCAATCGCCGAAATCGATCTCGTCCAGGCCGGGCTCCTCGGCGATGCCCAGTTCGAGAGTCCTGGCGATGGGCGCCGCCGTCTCGAGCGTGCGCGCCCGCGGGCTCGACAGCAGCGCCGTCGCCCCGGTTCCGGTCAGAGCGGCACTGACGAAATTCGCCTCGCGCCGGCCCTGCTCGCTCAGACGAACGCCCTCCATCCGCCCGCACAGGATGCGGTTCAACCGGTCATGGCTGCCGTGGCGGACCAGGACGATCCGGGTCACGCCGCCTCCACGGCGGATGATTCCGGCTCGCCGGCGATGAAGGCGCGTGTGCGCGCCCGTGCTTCCGCGTCGGTGAATTGCTGCGGCGGCGCCTTCATGAAGTAGCTCGACGGACCGATCAGTGCCCCGCCGATCCCACGGTCGAGCGCCAGCCGAGCGCAGCGCACCGCGTCGATCACGATGCCGGCGGAATTCGGCGAATCCCAGACTTCGAGCTTCAGCTCCATCGACAGGGGCACCCCGCCGAAGGCCGTGCCTTCCAGGCGGATCTGAGCCCATTTCCGGTCCGTCAGCCAGGGCACGTGATCGCTCGGACCGACATGGATATCGTCGGGATCGAGGGGCACATCGAGCTGGCTGGTCACCGCCCGGGTCTTCGAAATCTTCTTCGATTCCAGGCGCTCGCGCTCGAGCATGTTCTTGAAATCGGCGTTGCCGCCGAAATTAAGCTGGTAGGTGCGGTCGAGACGCACCCCGCGCTCGCGCATCAGGTTGGCGAGCATCCGGTGCACGATGGTCGCGCCAACCTGACTCTTGATGTCGTCGCCGAGGATCGGCAGCCCGCGCGCCTCGAACCGCCCCCGCCATTCCGGGTCTGAGGCGATGAAGACCGGGATGCAGTTCACGAAGGCGCAGCCGGCATCGAGGGCACACTGGGCGTAGTATTCCGTAGCGGCCTGCGAGCCGACCGGCAGATAGGAGACCAGCACCTGCGTGCGCGTGCGCTCCAGTTCGGCCGTGACATCGATGGCGGGATCCTCCGCCTCGACGATGTCCTCGCGCATGTAGCGCCCGAGCCCGTCGAGGGTCGGTCCGCGTTGCACCATGACGCCGGACGGCGGCACCTCCGCGAAACGGATCGTGTTGTTCGGGGGGGCACCGATCGCATCGGCAAGGTCGCGTCCCACCTTGCGGGTATTGACGTCGAAGGCCGACACCACTGCAATGTCGCGGACGTGATAACCGCCGAGCGACACGTTCATGAGCCCCGGCACGGTCTCGGCCGGGTCGGCCTCGCGATAATGGTGAAGGCCCTGCACGAAGGATGAGGCGCAATTGCCGACCCCGACGAGGCCGACGCGGATCGAACCTGTGGTCATGCGCCGACCTCCTCCAGCAGATCAGGGCCTGCCGTCGTCACGACGCGCGCCGCGATAGCGCCGCGTAGGATCGCCTCCAGTTCCGCAGCGCGTTGCGCGGCGCTGTGGCGGGCAAGGACCCGCGTTCGGGCTGCCGTGCCGATGCGACGGCGAACCGCCTCCGGCTGCAGCCGCAGGATCGACAGCACGTCCTCAGGCTCCTGCGCCGTGATGATCTCGGAGCCCGGCGTCAGGATGGTGTCGAGGCCATCCCATGTGTCGCTGATGATGGTTGTGCCGATACAGGCCGCCTCGAACAGACGTACGCTCGGGCTGTAGCCCGCGCGGATCATGTCCCCCCGGGTGACATTCAGGGTGTAGCGGCTTGCCGCGTAGAAGTCCGGGTGCCGGTCAGGAGGCAGGTGCGCGATCCGCGTGACGTTCGCCGGCCAATCGATCCCATCCGGATATTGCGGCCCGGCGACGCAGAAACGGAGGTCCGGCGAACGGCGCGCCGGCTCGATCAGCAGGCGCTCCAGCGTTGGCTGGCGATCGAGACTATAGGTCCCGAGGTAGGAGAGATCGTAGACCACCTCACGCTCCAGCGCAGGATAGGCCTGCGGATCGACGGAGCAGTACAGGGCACGGGCGATCGGTGAGCCATAGGCTTCCTCCAGGAGGCGGAGGGTCCGGCCGCCGGTGAAGGACAGATAAAGGTCGTACTCCGCGATCTGGTGTGCAGCGAGGTAGGCGCAATCCCCAGCTTCGAGGCGTGCCAGTGTGACGGGCGTGTCGATATCGTAGAAGGCCCGAAGCCCACGGGACCAATCGAAGATACGGTCGCCGATGGCGATGCCGTCGGGCACGTAAGACCCGACGATGACCGCATCGGCCGATGCAATCGCCTCCCGGTGCTCCTCCAGCGCCGCAAGATCCGGATAGAGCGCGAAGTGGCAGAAACCTGGTTCAGCCAGATCGCGATGCTCCGCGTACCAGGGCACGTCGCGCTCCAGGAACAGCACGTCGTTGCCGCGGGCGGTAAAGGCTTTCAGAAGAGCGCGGTAGGTCGTGGCATGGCCGTTGCCCCAGGAAGACGACAGGCTCAGCCCGAGAACCACGAGGCGGAGAGGGCGGCTCACGCGACGCTCCGTGCCGGCGTCAGGGTGCCCTTCCGCTTAGCCTCGCTTCTTAAGATCGCGTCGACCTCAGCACCGCGCCGCGCGTAGGTGTGATCGGCGCTGATCCGGGCCTTCGCGCCCTCGCCAATCTGTCGCGCACGGGCCGGCGTCAAAGCCGCAAGGTGCTCGGCGACTTCGCGCCCGTCGCGCGCGACCAGTACCTCCTTGTCGGGCTCAAGAAACAGTTCGATCCCGTCCCAGGCATCGGTAATGAGGCAAGCTCCAGCTCCGGCTGCTTCGAACACACGGGTGGCCGGCGAGAAGCCCACCGCCGCCATGCTTTCGCGAGCGATGTTCAACACCGCCAGCGGCGTCGTGTTGAAGGCGTTGTGCTCCCGCGTGTAGACATGACCGAGGTGGTGCACATTGGTCGGCAGGCCTCGACTTTCCCAGCCGCTTCCGCCCAGCAGAAAGCGTCGACCCGGCAGCCGGATTGCAGCATCGAGGAAGAAGGCGTCGACCCGCGCCTCGCGATCAGGCAGGCGGTTCCCGAGGAAGGCGAGGTCTGCGGCAAAACGCGGTTCGGGAGGAACCGGGTGGTGCGTGGAAGGATCGAGCGCGTTGTAGATTGGAATGCAGCGGCGCGCGCCAAACTGTTCGTAGGCGGTGATAACCGGCGGTCCGCCACCATAAGTCAGTACGAGGTCGAGTTCCGGCATAGCACGATGCAGCCCGTGATCGGGATTGCTGCGCATCTCGGCGAGGGTCGCTGGCGCGTCAACGTCCCAAAAAATGCGGATTGCCTCCGGTCGCGACGCTGCGATAACCCCCTGTAAGAGCTCGTCATCGAAGATCCCGACGCCGCTCGCCTTGACCACGACATCAGCCGCTGCCGCTTCCGCAGCCACGCTACGCATCTCCTCCAGCGTGGTGGAATAGACTTTCACTTCGGCATACGGCGGCGGATCGATGTCACGATGCTGCTGGCGATCAAAGGCATCGGGCTCGTAGAAGGTGATGCGATGGCCATACCGCGCGAGGTCGCTGAGCAGGCCACGATAATAGGTCGCTGCGCCGTTCCAGTACGATGACAGGAGGCTGGAGCCGTAGAAGGCGATCTTCATGCGGATCTCTCCAGAGGTTCGATGCATATCCCGGGTGCGCGCAGGCCCGCGACGATGCCGAGCAACTCCGCGGCCCGATGCGCGCAGGTGTGACGCGCCGCGATGGTGGCGAGGCCGTTCGCCCGAAGGGATGCGCGCAAGGCCGGGTCTTCGCGAAGCGCCGTCAGGTGACGCGCCATCGCGGCTCCATCGCGGGCGACCAGATAATCGGTCCCCGGCCGAAAGAGGCCTTCCGTGTCATCCCAGGGCGCACAGGCGAGGGGAATACCGCAGGCCAGCGCCTCGAAGACACGGATCGTCGGGATACCTGGTAGATGCCGGACGTAGAAGCGACGCGGCACATGGATCGTGGCGAGGTGCTGCGCAAAAAGCGACGGCGCTAAAGCGTTCGGCGCCCAGCCGCGATAGCGCGCGCCGTGGCGCTCCAAAGCTCGGATTGCCAGCTCCGGGTAGCGGACGCCAAAGATATCGAGGTCGAGGCCAGCATCATTCGCCGGGGCGAAAAGGTAGGTTTCGAGTTCCTCGCTCCGCTCGTCATCACCCCAATTACCGATCCAGATCAAACCGGCCCGCACATTTTCGACGGCTGGAGGATGGAACAATCGGGTGTCGGCGGCCTCATGCCAGACGAAAACACGCTGCCCCCATCCCCAATCCCGATAGACCAAGGCCAATGTCTCACCGAACGCGAGAACACCATCAAAGCCGGAAAGGTCGAAGCGACGCATCTCGTCAGGCGCGCTGACCGCGCGGTGATGGGTGTCATGGAACAAAAGCGTGTAGCGAGCTCCGCCTTTGCGCCGTGCACCCAAAGCAGCGGCGAGCTCGGGAGCGTTCCATTCGTGAACGACGACGACATCCGCATCCGCAACGCGATCGACAACTGAGCCGACCTGAGGATAGATCACCGAGTTCAAGTTCGGATAAGCCCTGCGATACGCCTCCATTCCGGAGGATCCATGGTCGCGGATCAGGTTCTCCAGGCTCCAGGCGCCCTCCGGCTCGTAAGCTTCGACAGCATGCCCAAGGGCCATCAGTTCGCGCAGCACACCGCGGAGGAAGTGGGCATTGCCGTGGTTCCAGCATGAGGCGAGCGAGTGGGTGAAGTAGGCGATCCTCATGCGGCCGCCCCCGCCAGGGAACGGACAGGCGTTCCCGTCCAACATCCGCGGAAGACCGCGACTACGCCGCTCGTCATCGCGTCGACCCCGTAGCAACTGGAACGCGTGCGGGCTGCAGAACCCTGACGGAGACGTTCGTCGGGATCTTCGACCAGTCCCCGGATTGCCGCTGCCGCCCCCTCTGCATCCTCGGGATCGACGAACAGCGCGGCTCCCTCCCACAATTCACGAAAACTCGTGACATCGGAGAGAACCAGCGCGCATCCTGCGCTGGCCGCCTCCAGCACAGCGAGGCCGAAGGGCTCGTACCGCGCCAGCGACAGGAAGATGGGCCGCTCGCCGAGTTGGGCCGCGATGCCCTGATCGTCGAGACGACCGAGGCAATCGAGATGCATCACCTCCACCCGCTCACCACCGGGGCTCTCCATCGAGCCGGCCGCGCGGAGCGGCCAGTCGAGGCGCGCGGCCACCTCATCCAGGGTCTCTGCGTTCTTGGCACGATCCCACAGACGCCCCGCGGTAAAAACGTAGGGCTGGGGCGGGAGGGAGTGGCTGTGGCCAATGGGAGAGCGACGCCCATTGCGCACCACGAGCGGGCGCTCAGCCAAACCGTAGACGCGTTGCGTCGCCGCCGCGAAAGCGTGTGTCGGTGCCAGCAAGACATCCACAATGGCGCATCCCTCGGCTGTGAGATCGCGACGCCAAGCTAGGTCGGGGGGTAGAGGGCCGGTCTCGACGGCCTCCCACCATGTCCCCACGCAAGAATGACAGACGGCCACAATCGGGACGTGATAGTCCCGCGAGGCAAGCGCCGGAGAGTGAAGGTGAACGATGTCCGCGTTCAACGTCACAGCGAGAAGTGCGAGAGCGGCTCCGGCCTCCCGCACCTCTGCAGGCGCTCTTGCCATCCAGTCGAGGGACAAACCGGTAGCGAGAATCCGACAGCCGCTGGCAGCCTCGGCGGCCAAGAGACGTTCGCGGCTTGGAACCGGCCCCAGCAAGGCGATCGTGACAACGAAGCCTCGTCGCACCAAGCCCTCACCGAGATCGAGACTGTATTGCCAGATTCCGCCCAGTGCATCGGCGGTCATCAGGATATGCGGATGATCCCTCAGCGGCATCCGCATACGGCCTCTATTTCTCGAAGCGGCAGTGGCTGCTCCTCCTGGATGTCGCTGAAGCGCTCGAACTGCGCGAGGTAATGCGCATGGGCGCGCTCCCAAGCCTGGTCGTCGGGTTCTCCCCAGAGGCGTCGATAATCCGGCGAACTTGGGTAGGGATAGAGCGGCACCGGATCGTTGGCCCAAACACCGTCGCGGCGGAGCCGGTCGCGCCATTTACGGACCATCGCGGGATCATCGCCTGCCATGGCGATGAGATTGGCCTGGACAAAGGGAACGCTGCGCCGGGCATAGATCAGTCGCTCGGCGAGATCGTCGGTGGAGGCGCGACACTTCTTGTCGAGAGCAGCTCGACCAGCCTCGGTCAAGCTCTCGATGCCGGCCTCGATGGAGACACAGCCGGCAGCACCCAGGAGGTCGAGCATGTCGGGCTTCCAGAGATCGATGCGGGTCTGAACACCGAAGCGCACGTTCCGGGTAACCAGCGCCTCCAGCAGCGGCCTTTGCGGAAGGAAGATTTCATCGATGAAGTAGAGGTAAGTCACGCCCTGCGCGATCAGCCCATCGATCTCTTCGAGAACATGACCATGATCGCGTCGACGATAGGCATCCCGAAAATCGATCTTCGCGCAAAAGCTGCAATGATAAGGGCAACCACGAGAAGCTTCGATCTCGGCGCCGGGCCCATCCGGTGGGCTGTCGAACCGGTGATGATGATGGGTATGGCGGGAGATCCAGCGGTCTGGCCAGCGCAGAGCCGGCAGGTCCGTGAAACGGCTCGCGTGCGGGGGACCCGTCACCACGAGCGATCCGTTCTGGCGAAACGCGACCGCAGGTACCGCGTTCAGGTCCTCCGCATCGGCGAGGCGTGCGACGATTTCCTCACACTCCCCGCGCACAACGATATCGCACGCAAGCTTGTCGAGGGTGGGCCCCGGCGTCGTCGAGCCGTGCGGCCCAACTGCGACGGTGCGGCCGCCCCGGCCCGCAAGAACATCGAGAAAGCCACGCGGCACCCGCAACTCCGGCGGTGCACAGCGCCAGAACAGGTACGTCGGCGCGGTCGTGACAACAGTCAGATCTGGAGTAAAAGTGGCGACGCTTTCGGCGGCCTGAACCGCTGTCAGCGCGTCGAGATGAGCGTCGACGATCAGGGCTTCATGCCCAGCGGCCTTCAGCAACGCGGCACTGTAGCCGAGCTCCAGAGGCAGGTGCGGTGATCGGCACCCGAAGTAGATGCTGTTGCGGTAGTCCCACGGAGGATTGACGAGAGCCACTTTCATTCGGCAGCGCCTGCCAAGGGTGTCAGGACCAACGTCATCCCACGTTCTTCAGCGAGCCAACGCGCCAGATCGGCGATGCCGTCCCGCCAGTCCATGACGGCGCCGAGCCCGAGAGCCGTGCTCACGGCTCGCGTATCCGAGACGTAGTAGCGTTGGTCGCCCTGCCGCCAGGCACGGACATGGCGCTCGATGGGCCGACCGGTCAGGGCAGAGATGTGATCGAGGACCTGCAAAAGGCTGACGGCGTTGGGCGGGCCGCCCCCAAGATTGAAGACACGCCCCTTGATCCCATCGATGCGCGCCAGGGCCGAACGATACACCGCCACCGCATCACGTACGTGCAGGATGTCGCGCACCTGTGCACCGTCTCCGTAAAGCGTGATGGGCAACCCCTGCAAAGCGCGGATCAGGAAATGGGCAACCCAACCCTGGTCCTCAGTTCCCATCTGGCGCGGACCGTAGATACAGCTCATGCGGAACACTGCCGTCGGGAGGTTGAAGCTCCGGGCGTAGTCGAGCACGTACTGGTCCGCCGCGCCCTTGGAGCAACCATAGGGCGTATGAAAGTCGAGCGGTCGCTCCTCGCCGATACCCCGCGCACGAAGAGCCTGATCGACAGGCAGATAGGCGTCACCGATACGGTCAAGAGCAATCTCGGGCAGATCGCCGTAGACTTTATTGGTCGAAGCAAACAGGACCGGAATCCGACGGTCCTGCGCACGGATCGCCTCAAGCAGGTTGAGTGTCCCAACCAGATTCACCTCGGCATCTGTATGAGGCGATTCCAGGCTGGTCGTAACAGCAACCTGTGCGGCGAAGTGGAAAACAGCTTCGACTCCAACCACTGCCCGCTTCAAGGTTTCAGTGTCTCGGATATCGGCGGTGATCGATTGAATCAGACCCGGATGGCGGGCCTGAAGCCAAGCAAGATTACGGGCCACCCCAGGCCGAACGAGCGCGTCATAGACCAGGACCGGCTGTCCATCGCGCGCCAACGCATCCGCGAGATTCGCTCCAACGAATCCCGCGCCGCCGGTGATGAGGACAGGACGGCCGGTCACGCCACCAACCCACGTGCTTCGAGCTCGCGCCGCGCTTCCGCGACCCGGTCTACGGCCTGCTGCTTTGCTACCCAGGCGGCGAGTTCGGCCAAGCCCGCGGCGAAGTCCTGTTGAGGCTGGAAGCCGAGGTCGCGCTCGATCCGGGTGATGTCGGCGATACAATGCCGGATGTCGCCGGAGCGAGCCTGCCCGGTCGTTTCGGGGATAATATCGGGACGCCCCATTGCTTGAGCGAGGAGGTGGGCGACGTCGCGTACGGAGCGATCCACGCCGCTACCGACGTTGTAGACTTGGCCGGCAGCTGCGGGATGCTCAAGAGCCAGCACAAAGGCCCTCGCGACATCCTCCACATGGACAAAGTCCCGACGTTGCTCGCCGTCCTCGAAAATCATCGGCGGCTGCCCGTTGTGGATGCGCGCCGCGAAGATCGCCAACACGCCGGTGTAGGGGTTCGAGAGTGCCTGACCTGGCCCGTAGGCATTCCAAAGGCGCAGCGCCACGCCCTCCATCCCGTAGGCTGGCGCGAGGGTGAGGGTTAGGCGCTCCTGCATGTACTTCGTCAGGGCATAAACCGAGGCGAGAGCCGGCAGTTTGGTTTCAGGCGTGGGGACAGGCCGCATGGGACGTCCCTGCGCATCGAGCGGATCCCAAGGCTCGCCGGGCCGCCGGGAGCGGCGCACCGCATCATCCACCAGTGCACCGTCCACCGTGCGGTACAGCCCCTCGCCGTAGACACTCATCGAAGAGGCGACGACGACCCGCTTAACTGGTTGATTGATAAGCGCTTCGAACAGCACGGCGGTGCCGCAATCGTTGACGGAGACGTAGCGCTCCACCGCGTACATGCTCTGACCGACACCTACCTCAGCAGCGAGATGAACCACCCGATCAACGCCCTTGACAGCCGATGCGACGGCGCTGGCGTCGCGCACGTCGCCGATGATGACTTCGACTTCCTTCGGCAGGGCGCTGGTATTCCCGGAGGGGCCGTGGACCTGCTCGATCAGGCTGTCGAGGACGCGGATGCGATAGCCCCGCTCGAGAAGGGCCTTCGCAAGGTGGCGGCCGATAAATCCGGCTCCACCCGTGATCAAGATTGTTTCTTTCACGAAGCTGCTTTGCCCTAAGCTAGGAATCATGGCATTAACTTGCGTTATTTATCTTAAATAACAAATGTTAATACTGTGATTTGCTGAGACAATGTCCCGTTTGTCGGACGGAATGCCTATTCATCGCGAGAACCGTGCCGCATCAGCTTTGTTCCTAAAGAATGGAGCGACCTCTGGGTTGGCTCGCGGACGGGGTGATGCGCGCGAAGGCGCACGGTTGTATTTTGAAGGGTCGTGTCGAGGTCACAGGGAAAATCGTCGGGTGCGCGATCGCGGTGGCCCGTCACCTGCGGAGCTGTTAGAGATCCGCCGCTGACCAGGGGAGACGACGATTTTCGACGACGCATGGGCGACCGGGCTGGGCCTCGTTGCCGTCTTCGCCCTGGTGCTCGCCAACGGTTTCTTCGTGGCCGCCGAGTTCGCCCTGGTTTCGGTGCGCAAGAGTCGGGTCGCCGAGCTGGTCACCGAGCGGCGCACCCACGCCGCCGCCCTCCAGCGCGCCACCGACCAGCTCGACGCCTACCTGGCGGCGACGCAGCTCGGCATCACCATTTCGTCCCTGGCGCTGGGCTGGGTCGGCGAGCCGGCGCTGGCGCACATCATCGTGCCGGCCTTGAGCTTCCTGCCGGAGCCGGTCGGCACCACCGCCGCCCACACCATCGCGGTGGTCATCTCCTTCATCATCATCACGTCGATGCACATCGTGCTCGGCGAGTTGGCCCCGAAGAGCCTCGCGCTCCAGCGCAGCGAGCGCACCGCGCTCGCGGTGGTGCGGCCCCTCGGCCTGTTCCTGTTCGTGTTCCGCCCGGCGATCCTGTTCCTCAACGGTCTCGGCAACGGCGTCGTCCGGCTGTTCGGCCTGCAGGCCGGGCACGGCGAAGGCTCGCTCCACTCCACCGCCGAGCTCAACCTGCTGGTTCAGGCGAGCCAGGAGGCCGGCCTGATCCGCGAGGCGCAGCAGGAGGCGGTCCAGCGCATCTTCTCGATCGGCGAGCGCCGGGTGCGCGATATCATGACCCCGCGACACGAGGTCGAGTGGGTCGATGCCGACGAGGAGCCCGACGCGATTCTGAGGTCGGTGCGGGAATGCGACCATGCCCAGCTGGTGGTCAGCCGCAGCGAAGTCGACGAGATCGTCGGGGTGGTGCGCAAGCAGGACCTGCTCAATCAACTCCTCGACGGCAAGCCGATCAGCGTCCTGGCGGCGACCCAGCCGCCGATCGTCGTACACGAGAGCATGTCGATCCTGGCGGTGCTGGAGACGTTCCAGGCCAAGCCCGTGCGGATGGCGGTGGTCGTCGACGAGTACGGCAGCCTCGAAGGCATCGTGACCCAGACCGACCTGCTCGAGGCGATCGCCGGCAACATCCCCGAGGTCGGCGACGAACCGAACGTGGTCGAGCGCGAGGACGGCTCGCTCCTCATCGACGGCATGATGCCGGCATCCCAGGCCTTCGACCGTCTCGCCTTCGCCGAGCACCCGGATTCCGACGATTTCACCACGCTCGCGGGATTCGTGATCTTCCGCCTCGGCCGCATTCCCGGCACCGGCGACCACTTCGAGTCGCATGGCTGGCGCTTCGAGGTCGTCGACATGGATGGCCGGCGCATCGACAAGGTTCTGGCGACGCCGCTGACCTGATGCTCCGGTTCTGAGCCCCCGGTCCTGTTCCGCCGCTCCGGCGCTCAGGCCGGAACCGGACGGGTCCCGCGCGGCCGGGCCGTCAGGGTCAGCACGAGGGCCAGGAGCGCGATGGCGGAGCCGAACCAGGGCAGGCTGCCATAGCCGTAGCCGGCCGTGACAAGAGCCCCGCCGAGGGCCGCACCGCTGGCATTGCCGAGGTTGAAGGCCCCCTGGTTCAGGGTCGAGGCCAGGTTGGGCGCATCGGTTGCCGCCTCCACCACCCAGACCTGGAGGGGCGCCACGACGGCGAAGACCAGGGCGCCCCAGATCGGCAGCGTGATGACGGCGGGGATCGCCGCCTGGGCGGTGAAGGCGAACAGCGCCAGAACGGCCACCAGGGCCGCGAAGCTGCCGATGACGGTCGCCATCAGGCGCCGGTCGGCGAGGCGGCCTCCGGCGAGGTTTCCGACCGTCAGGCCGACTCCGAACAGCAGCAGGGCTCCGGTCACCTGCGTCGGCGTCAGCCCGCTCACATCCTCCAGGATCGGGGTGATGTAGGTGAACACCGTGAACAGGCTCACGGAGGCCAGCGTGCTGATCAGCATCGGCAGCAGTACGGGCCAGCGCCGGAGGGAGCGGAATTCGCCGGCAAGGCCGCCGCGCGAGCCCGGCATACCGCCCGGCACGAAGGCCAGGATCGCCCCCGCCGCCGCCACGCCGAGAACGAGGACGCCCCAGAAGGTGGCGCGCCAGCCGGCGACCTGGCCCAATGCCGTCCCGAAGGGCACACCCAGGACATTGGCGAGCGTCAGGCCGGCGAACATCAGCGCCACGGCCTGGGCCCGCTGCTCGCGCGGCACCAGGCTGCTCGCCACCACGGCGCCGATGCCGAAGAAGGCACCGTGCGCGAAGGCGGTGACGATGCGGGCCAGCATCAGGAGATCGTAGGTCGGGGCCAGGGCGCAGCCGAGGTTGCCCAGGAGGAACACCGCCATCAGGACGAGCAGGGCGGTCTTGCGCGGCAGACGTGCGGTGGCGATGGCGACGATGGGAGCCCCGACCGCGACGCCGAGAGCGTAGCCGGAGACCAGCAGGCCGGCGCGCGGAACGCTGACGCCGAAGCTCGCCGCCACATCCGGAAGAAGACCCATGATGACGAATTCGGTGGTGCCGATGCCGAAGGAGGCGGCCGCGAGGGCCAGAATCGGGCGGGACAACGTCGAGGAGCGGGACAGCATCGGTGCCTTGCGATGGGGTCGGGGCGTGAAATCGGGATTCGGGCACGGGATCGGGCTGCACCGGGACGGCGCGAGACCGGATCGCTGCAGTGCAACGTCAGATCCAGGGGCTAACACGAGGCAGCCCGGACCAGCGATGCGTCGAGGTCAGGGAGCCCAAGCGTCGGCCGAATGCGATCCGAAAGTTCTGCTGGAACTCCTCCATCGCGGCCGGCATAGGCCACGCTGACGCGAGGGACCCGGCCATGAACACGGATGCAACGAACACCGGGCCGCACCCGGTCCTGGAGCGAAAGGCGGTGGCGGCCGTCGTCCTGGGCAATGCCCTCGAATTCTACGACTTCACCATCTACGCCTTCTTTGCGAAGTCGATCGGCGAGACCTTCTTCCCCTCGCAGAACGCCACCGACAGCTTGCTCGCCTCCCTGGCTCTGTTCGGCATCGGCTATGTCATGCGGCCCATCGGCGGCATCCTCATCGGGGCCTTCGCCGACCGGGCCGGGCGCAAGCCCGCCATGCTGATCACCATCGCGCTCATGGCCATCGGCATGGTGATGCTGGCGGCTGCCCCCGGCTACGCCACTCTGGGCGGCTGGTCACAGGTCATCGTCATCGTGGGCCGGCTCATCCAGGGGCTCGCTCTTGGCGGCGAGGTCGGCCCCTCCACCGCCTACCTGCTGGAGGCCGCGCCCCCGAAGCACCGCGGCTTCGTGGCGAGTTGGCAGATCGCCAGCCAGGGCTGCGCGGCCCTGATCGCCGGCCTTTGCGCCTCGGCCCTCACCTTCGCGGTCGGCGATGCCGCGATGGGCGACTGGGGCTGGCGCGTGATGTTCGCACTCGGCATCGGCGTGGTGCCGGTGGGCCTGATCATCCGCAGTCACCTGCCGGAGACCGCGGGCGAACGGGCCGATCCCGCCGCCGCTGCCTCGACCTTCGGCGTAGTGCGGCGTCTGGTGCGCGAACATGGGCGGCTCCTCGCGCTGACCTTCCTGATCATCGCGGCCTCCACGGTGTCCAATGCCATCGGCACCAACATGCCGGTCTACGCCCAGGCGACGCTGGGATTGACGGAGACGATCTCGACGGCGGTGCCGATTGCCCTCGGCCTCGCCTCCATCGTGTTTCCGCTCATCGGCGGCTGGCTCGCCGATCGGATCGGGCGGCGCGCGGTATTGATCTGGCCGCGCGTCCTCATCGTCGTGCTGACCCTGCCGGCCTTCGTCTGGCTCGTGCGCGACCCGACAGGCCCCTCGGTCTACGCCGTCACCTTCCTGCTCTCCGCACTTTCCTCGATCAATGCGGCGGCCATCATCGTGGCGATCCCCGAATCGCTGCCGCGCGCGGTGCGTAGTGCCGGCCTCTCGATCGTCTACGCCTTTTCGGTCTCGATCTTCGGCGGCAGCACGAACTACCTGGTGAACAAGCTCATCGCCTTGTCCGGCGACAAGCTGGCGCCGGCCTACTATCTCGTCGCCTTCAGCATCATCGGAACCCTCGCGGCCCTCTGGATGCCGGAAACGCGCGGCAAGGATATGGAGTCCGACGCAGCGGCATGACCGGGAAGGCCCGTACTGTTTCGATCCGGTCGCGCCGATCCTGGCGTCGGCCGATCCGCATCAGCCCCGTCGGGTGCAGGGATGCGGTGTGGATCGCGCGACCACGATACTGTGGCCCAACTGTTTCAGTCCCGGTGCAAGGCCGGTGGCTATGCGGAATCTGGAAGAATCGCCCGAAACATGCCGGGCTTCGAACAGGACAAGGGCCACGGAGACCGAGTAAAGCTTGTCAGCCCAGCCGGGCCGGGGCAATCTGAGCTTGGCAATACGCATCACCCGCGCAACGCCGCGACGCTTTCGATCGAGCCATCCCGCAGGGTGGACCGACAGACCCGGGACTTCGAAGATCATGACCCTGACAGGTAGACGGGCGGATGCCGGCCAGACGCAGGATCTCGCTCCATCTCCCCAGCGGGCCGGATTTCTCGACCGCCGCGCGTTCCTGGTCGGCTCGGCCGTCGGCCTTGGAACCCTGGGGTTGACCGGTTGCGTGACACCCGATGGGATGGTCCTCGCCGAGGCAGCGAAGACCTACGGAGCGATGCCGGACGAGAAATTTCCGATTCCGGCGACCGACATCAGCAAGGTCGATCCGAAATACTATCGCCGGACGGTTCGGTATGAGTCGAAGGAGGCACCCGGCACGATCGTCGTCGATCCGCGCAATTTCTATGTCTATCGCATCGAGGGGGACGGCGCCGCCACGCGATACGGCGCCAATGTCGGCCGCGACGGATTCCTGTGGAGCGGGGATGCCTATGTCGGCCGCAAATCCGAATGGGCGACCTGGACACCGCCCAAGGAGATGATCCGGCGCCAGCCGGAAGCCGCCCAATATGCCCGCGGCATGCCGGGCGGTCTCGACAACCCACTCGGCGCCCGCACGCTGCACCTCTACCAGAACGGCGCCTATACGCTCTACACGATCTACGCCAGCAGTGAGCCCGACACCATCGGCAGCGGCATCACCAGTGGCTGCGTCGGCCTGCTCACGCAGGACATGATCCACCTCTACGCGCGTACGCCGCTGAAGGCGAAGGTGGTCGTGCTGCCGGCCTAGCGTCTGTCGTTTTTGCTTGTCCTGTCGGGATGACCGGTTTCCCCCAATCCCTGACAAACTCCAGCACAGCTGTCCGCATCCATTCGAAGCGTCGGCCCACCTTCACGGGGCGCGCTATTCGGCCCGCATAAAGATCAGGCCGGCTCGAGCGTCCCTCAAGCCGACCTGTCTGTTATCGCGAGGACCGACGTGATCTCTGCACCGTGCCGCTCGGGCGGGCAGAGATCTGTCAGATCAGGCGTCGACCTTCTTGCGGGGACCGCGACGCTTCTTCTCTGCGGGAGCGGCCTCGGCCTCGGCCTCGGGCTCCTCCGGGGGTTCGGCCGTCACGGTCTCTTCCGGCGCGCTCTTGGCGATGCCCTTGCGGCGCTGCTGGCCGAGGCCGAGGGCGCGGGCCAGCTCGGAACGCTGCTCGGAATAGCTGGCCGAGGTCATCGGATAATCGGGCGCCAGGCCCCACTTGGCGCGATACTGCTCAGGGGTCAGTCCACGCAAGGTCAGGTGTCGGCGCAGGGTCTTGTACTGCTTTCCGTCCTCGAAGCTGATCAGGTAGTCCGACGAGATCGAGCGGCGGATCTCCTGCGGGGTCGCCTTCGGCGGGCCGGCTTCGGCAGCGGACGAGCCGCTGTTGGTCACGCCACGGATCGCCTCATGAACATCACTGAGGAGCTTGGGCAACTCGGCGCTTTGAACGTGATTGTTGCTGACGTAGGCCGAGACGATATCGGCCGCCAGGGTGATGAGCCGAGCTGAGTCGTTGTCTGTTTCGTTCATGTGGCGCCACCGATCTGCATATCTGTTGGAGTTGTCTTGAAGCGTAGGCTCAGATCTTTTTGCAAGCAAGATGTTGTATCAAAGATTGCGAGGTTTTCCCTCGGCGCGCTGTGGATCATTTGTCAATTTTTCGCGCATGGCCTGCACTGGTGTGATCAATCGCGCCCCGGTTGACCAACAAGACTGTCACGTGTCCTGCGTGTGGAGACGAAGGGCCTGCACGACCTGTCCCGTTCCTGCTGAAAAGCAGCGTCGCCGTGCCAAGGACCACTGGCCGGTTCGGATCGACGCGTGGAAATCCTGGAAAGGCCGGTCCGCATGTCGATCGTCACGCTCCGGACGCGGACTATTCCACAAAGGAATTCGCGAAAAATCGATCCTTACCCCGAAGGTCTCACCATGAATCTCAATAAGAACATTGGACATTGCGTTTCATGCGATAAAACAAATTTATGGTGTTCGCAATGAAGCTGACCGTCTTTATGCCGCCGCGACGAGAAAAGCTTGGTTTGGAACGCAGTGATTCCGTTACGCGGCGGGCCGGAATCGATCCTGGCCAGATGGCACATCGACTTTGCCCGGTCGCCGTCTTGGCGCGGGCTGAGTCACTCACGGATGGTTGATCAAACACCGTCGTCGCGAGGGATCAGCACTGAGGCGATGCTGGGTGCTGCACCGCAACTCTGCCGGCATCCTACGGAGAATGCAGCAACACGCGGAACCCGTGCACCTTCGACCGCCGGTACGCAGGAGGGCGGTTCGATCTCCGGGTCGGGCCGGAACGCGCGGCCCGAGGTATCGCGCAAGACGAACGGGCGGCCTCGACGCGTCGAGGCCGCCCGCGATGTCGGATCACGATCGCGTCAAACGTGGCTTGGCGGCACGATCCCGCGCACGGGTGTGCCCGCAGGCCTGCGGCGCGGGCCTGCGGGCATCGGGAACGGCCGATGCGTGCGCGAGTCAGTCGAGACCGAGCATCAGCCCGATATTCTGCACGGCTGCGCCGGACGCACCCTTGCCGAGATTGTCGAGGCGGGCGACCAGGACCGCCTGCCGATGGGTCTCGTTGCCGTAGACCCGCAATTCAAGGCGGTCGGTGTCGTTCAGCGCTTCCGGCTCGATGCTCTCGGTGCCGTCGGCCGGGACCACCCGCACCAGATCCTGGCCCTCGTAATAGGCCACCAGGGCCGCCTCGAGATCGGCGGCGCGAGGGGCTCCCGGCAGGGTGTCGAGGTGGAGCGGCACGCTCACCAGCATGCCCTGGCGGAAGTTGCCGACGGACGGGATGAAGATCGGCCGGCGGGTGAGCCGGGCATAGGTCTGCGTCTCCGGCAGGTGCTTGTGCCCGAGGCCGAGGCCGTAGAGCAGGAACGGCTCGCCATGTCCGGCCTCGTAGGACTCGATCATGCTCTTGCCGCCGCCGCTATAGCCGCTGACCGCATTGATGCTGACCGGATGATCGGGCGGAAGGATCCCGGCCTCCACCAGGGGACGGATCAGCGCGATGGCGCCGGTCGGATAGCAGCCCGGATTGGCGACCCGCCGCGCCTGACGGATGGCCTGCGCCTGAGCCGGCTCCAATTCGGCGAAGCCGTAGGCCCAGGCCGGATCGACCCGGTGCGCGGTGCTGGCATCGAGAATGCGCGGGCCGCCGCCCGGCAAGGTGTCGGCCAGCGCCACGGTCTCCTTCGCGGCCGCGTCGGGCAGGCACAGAACGACGAGGTCGACCGCCTCGAGCAGCGTCCGCTTGACGGCCGCGTCCTTGCGGCTCTCGTGCGGGATGCTCTTCAGGGTGACGCGGCCCTCGCGCTCGAGGCGCTCGCGGATGCCGAGGCCCGTGGTTCCGGCCTCGCCGTCGATGAAGATCGTGGGCTTGTGCCCCGCGCCGCTCTCGCTCATGGCCACCTGACATCCTTCTCGCCGCGTCGCTGCGGAATGATCCTGCGCCGACCTGCCGGAGCGACGTGGCCGGGACGCTTCCTCAAGTCAATGTCTTGGCCCCCGCGCGACTAACGCATGATGACAGTCGATCAAGCCTGTGTATCCCGGTCCCGGACCTGGAACGGGGCGCGCGACCGACCGGTTGAGGCATGACGAGACGTTCCATCGAGGTCATGCAGATGTCAGCCAGCGCGGAAAAGACCGATCCCAAGCTCTGGGACAAGGTGAAGAAGCAGGTTACGGACTCGGACAAGGGCGGCAAGCCGGGCCAATGGTCGGCGCGCAAGGCCCAAGCGGCCACCAAGGCCTACAAGGACGCCGGCGGCGGCTACAAGGGCAAGAAGTCCGAGGACAACCACCTGAAGCAGTGGACCGAGGAGGAGTGGGACACGAAGTCCGGCGAGAAGAGCGGCGAGACCGGTGAACGCTACCTGCCGAAGAAGGCCCGCGAGTCCGTGTCGGAATCCGAGTACGACCGCTCGACCCGGAAGAAGCAGGCTGATTCGGCCAAGGGCAAGCAGTTCTCCAAGCAGCCGGCCGACGTCGCGAAGAAGACCGCCGCGGCACGGAAATCGACCCATGCGGGATCAGGCCGGACCAAGGCGGACCTGATGAAGGCGGCCCGGGACAAGAACATTCCCGGCCGCTCGAAGATGTCGAAGGGCGAACTGGAGCACGCCCTGCACGCCTGACCGATCAGGCCTCCGACACCGTCAGGCGATCAGCTCACCCCAGGAGGGCTTCCAC
Organism: Methylobacterium sp. Leaf113; assembly: GCF_001423325.1. NCBI lineage: Bacteria > Pseudomonadati > Pseudomonadota > Alphaproteobacteria > Hyphomicrobiales > Methylobacteriaceae > Methylobacterium > Methylobacterium sp. Leaf113. The sequence goes on along the minus strand of NZ_LMNJ01000014.1, from coordinate 56,576 downwards.
AGGTTCTGGGGATCGATCACCACGATCTCCAGACCGCCCTCGTTGGCGACGTGGACGGCCACCCCGAAGGCCTGCGCGATGGGCATGACGCCGGTGGTGCTGAACAGGCGGCCGTCGGCGAGCTTGACCTCGCCCGTCTGCGCGCCGCCGGTCTCCGCGAGGCAGAGGGTGACGGCGGAGGCGTCGGGCCGGGTGACGCGTCGGAAGGGCTTCGCCATGGGGGTCCGTGTCTCTCTGCGGCGGCTCAAAAGGCGGCGGCTCAAAAGGAAAGGGCGGCCGAAGCCGCCCTGCCCAGATACATCGTGACGGAGCGCCTCAGCGCTTCGAGAACTGGAAGCTGCGGCGAGCCTTCTTGCGGCCGTACTTCTTGCGCTCGACCACGCGGCTGTCGCGGGTCAGGAAGCCCTCGCGCTTCAGCGGAGCGCGCAGCTCCGGCTCGTAGTAGGTCAGCGCCTTGGACAGGCCGTGGCGCACGGCGCCGGCCTGACCCGAGAGACCGCCGCCATGCACCGAGACGGTGATGTCGTACTGGTCGACGCGGTTGGCGATGGTGAGCGGCTGACGCAGGATCATGCGCAGCACCGGACGGGCGAAATACACCTCGACGGCGCGGCCGTTGACCACGACCTTGCCGGTGCCGGGCTTGATCCAGACGCGGGCGACCGCGTCCTTGCGCTTGCCGGTGGCGTAGGCGCGGCCCTGGGCATCGAGCTTCTGGACGTGGACCGGAGCGGCGTTCTCCGGCGACTCGACGTTCGCGCGGTTCAGGTCGGAGAGGGACTGAAGGGTCGCCATGATCAAGCGCTCACGTTCTTGCGGTTGAGGCTGCCGACGTCGAGCGCCTGCGGCTGCTGGGCGGTGTGGGGATGCTCGGAGCCCTTATAGACCCGGAGGTTGCCCATGATCTGGCGGAAGAGGGGACCACGCGGGAGCATGCGCTCGACGGCCTTCTCCACGACGCGCTCGGGGAAGCGACCGTCGAGGATGAACTTGGCCGTGCGCTCCTTGATGCCGCCCGGGTAGCCGGTGTGGTGATAGTACACCTTCTGCTCGCGCTTGCGGCCGGTGAACTTCACCTTCTCGGCATTGATGACGATGACGTTGTCGCCGCAATCGACGTGGGGCGTATACGCGGGCTTGTGCTTGCCGCGCAGGCGCATGGCGACGATGGAGGCGAGCCGGCCGACGACCAGGCCCTCCGCATCGACGATGATCCACTTCTTGTCGACGTCGGCGGGCTTCAGAGAAAAGGTCTTCATCCCGTGGCGTTCCGTATGGTGTCTGAACAAAACGATGCGCCGCCGCGTGCGGGACGCGGCGGCGTTGACGGTTCCTCTAGGGACATGCATCGGATTCGTCAACCCGCTTCGTTCAGGTTTTGGGTCCTCGAAAACCCGAAAAGCGCAATTATTCGAAGCATTTCGGGCATGCGGTACCCAAATACCGCAGGCCGGATCAGCGGTCCGCCTTCTCGCCCGCCGTGGTCAGGTCGATGTAGCGCAGCGTGGTCGGGCGCACGAGTTCCCGCACCTTGCGGGCCATCGCTTCCTCCTCGCGGAGCGATTGCTGGAAGCCCGTGAGGGCGGTCTGCTGCCCAGCCGCCTCGCCGATGGCGATCAGCGATTCGTAGGCGGCGATCTCGAAATTTTCGAAAGCGTGGTTGGCGTAGGCGTTCTTCAGGATCTCGTCCTGCGCCGGCGTATGGCCGAGGGCCATCATGTTGCCGACGAAGCCCAGCACGCCCTCCTTGATGGTCGAGGGACTTTCCGAGAGGCTGTGCAGGGCCTCCTCGATCCGGGTACGCTGACCGTGGGTCTCCTCGATATGGCGGCGCAGGGCCTGCTCCATTTCGGGATAGCGCTGCAGACGCTCGACCTGACGCTCCATGATCTGGAGCGCCTGCATCTCGAGCGCATGGGTATTCTTCAGGGCGGTCACGTAAATTTCGCGCGTATCGATGGTCACGTGGAAGATCTCCTCGTCGTCGCGAATGCATTCGCTGTCGTCACGAGAAGATCAGAAGCTGGGCTCCTGTTCCGCATAACGGGTTGGCATTTGTTATAGACCAATCCGCGACAAAGCATCACCGGGACCGAACCGGTGCGATGTGTAGACGAACGGTCCAGCTTGCTTGACGCGCTCGCGCTCAGGCCGGTTTGAGGCGGGCCAGTTCCGCCTCGGCGGCGAGCGCCCGGGCCTTCCATTCGTCGCGCTCGGCCTCCGCGGCGCGCGCCGCGATCTCAGCCCGCTGCGCCTTTGCAGCCTGCGTGGCGGCCAGGGCTTGGGCTCGTTCGCGAGCGCGGGTCTCGCCAGCCATCTGCACCTTGAGGTCTCGCGGCGTGGCCATCGGGGCAATCCTGGGGGTAAGCGGGAATTCGGGCGGGGGCGCCGGTTCGGTGCCGTGCCTTCCCGCGCGGCGGCACCCGGGTCAAGCTCGGGCCGCGAAACACTCACACGCCGAGACACCGGAGGGTCAGCAGGTCGTCGAGGCTGAGATCCCGGCCGAAGAGCAGGGGACGCCAGATCGGAAGCGTCGCCAGGACGAGTCCGGCCGCGAGCGCCAGCCAGGGCAGGACCGCCCGCCAGGGCAGGACCGGCCGCCAGGGCAGGCTCCCCCGCCACGGTATGATCATCCGAAAGGTCCGGGGCGGCATCACGCGCGGGCATTCCGAACAAGAACGAACCCGACGATCAGCATCACGAGACCCCAGGCCAGGAAGCCGAGATCCCACGCGAGCCACTGCGTGGGCGGCACCCGTTCGTTGACATGGTGGACGCCAAGAATTTGGTGGTCGATCAATCCCTCGAGGGTGTTGAACAGGCCCCAGCCCATCAGGAGGGTCCCGGCGAACTGCCGGTTCGACCAGCGCAGGTGGCGCCGATGGGCGCTGCGCCACAGCAGGAACAGGCCGAGCACCACGAACACGTAGGTGGCGCTGTGGAAGATCCCGTCCCACAGGGTGTTGCGCTCGAGGTTCTCGATCGAGGTGATCGGGTACCAGCTGCTGAGCATATGGTGCCATTGCAGCACCTGATGCAGCACGATGCCGTCGAAGAAGCCACCGAGGCCGAGGCCGAACAGCAAGCCGGCCGCGATGGGGAAGCGAGGCGCGTCCGGGCCGGGGACGGCGCTTCCGGGGCCAAGGGGCGAAGGGCTAACCGGAGCGGTCATGCGATGCCTCATCGGGGACGGGAGCCCGGGTTCGTCACGCCGGCGGCGCACGGGACACCAAGTGTTGGAAGCCGAGGACGATCGCGGCGAAGACCACGGCGCCGAGACCGGTCGCCACCGGCGCGAAATCGGGTCCGACGAGCACGAGGGACGAGCTGCGCCCCGACAGGGTGTCGGCGGCGGCGAGCAGGACGCCGACGATGCTCTCGCCGACCAGGAAGCCGGACGCGATCAGAACGCCCCGGCGCCGGGCCAGGGGCTCGGCCTCGTCGGAGCCTGGCCCGGCGCGGAGCCGGCGGCGCGCCAGCCAGCCGATCACGCCCCCGATGGCGATCGTCACCACCACTTCCAGGGGCAGGTAGATGCCGATTCCCACCGTCAGGGCCGGGAAGGAAAGCTCGCGCCGGCGCAGGAGCGTCTCGATCACCACGAAGACGACGCCGAGGGCGGCGCCGACCAGCACCATCGTCCAGGGCAGCTCACCGTGGACGATGCCGCTGGCGATCTGGGTCATCAGGGCGGCTTGCGGCGCCGGAAGGGCGTTGCCCGGGTCCATCCCGGGCCGGGGCAGCGCCTGCGCGAAGCCGTAGGCCTGATACAGCAGCGACAGCAGGGGGGCGATGACCAGGGCGCCGACCGTGACCCCGGCCATCAGGGCCACCTGTTGGCGCCAGGGGGTGGCATCGACGAGCTGCCCGGTCTTGAGGTCCTGCAGATTGTCGTTGGCGATCGAGGCCGTCGTCACCACGACGGCGGCGAGGAGCAGCGCCAGCCCGATGACGAAGCGGTCGCCCTCCGGCCCGGCGGAGCGCCCGATCAGGAGGGGGATCAGCAGCGCGGTGACCAGGGTGGTGAGAATGCCGATGCCGGAGATCGGGCTGCTCGACGAGCCGAGGAGCCCGGCGAGGTAGCCGCAGGCCGCCGCCATCAGGAAACCGAACATCACGGCGAACACGGTCGCGACCGCGACCACGGCGATGTGCAGCGCCCCGAGATCGGCACCCGAAGCGAAGATCCAGAACAGCCCGGCCAGAAGGGCGGCGAGGCCCAGGGTCGCGCCCGCCACCCAGGTGATCGGCAGGTCGCGCTCCTGGCGGGGGATCTCCGCGCCGCCCGTCCGCGCGCTCGCGAAGGCGGCCTTCATGCTGCCGGCAATCTGGCGGGCGAGACTCGCCACCGTCCAGAGGGCGCCGACCGCGATGATGCCGGCCCCGATCAGCCGGACCTGATCCGACCAGACCGCCCGTGCGGCGGCATCCGCGCCCTCGCCGGAGGCGGACCCCAACGCGGTGAGGACCGGCACGGCGACACCCCACGCGATGGCGACGCCGGTGAGAAGGGCGAGGCAGGCGCCGAGCCCGACAAGGTAGCCGACGCCGACCAGGGCCAGGGAAAAGCCGGTGCCGAACCGAAACAGCGCCGACCCGGCCGCCACGGTGGCGTGCATCCCGTCGGCCAGGACCCGGAAGCCCGTGGTGGACAGGCCGACGAGGCCCGCCAGCGCCGCCGCGCCGAGGAGCGGACGCAGGCCGCCGCGGGGCGCCGCATCGCCGGAGCTGTCGCCCGCCCGCAGCACCTCGGCTGCCGCCGTTCCTTCCGGGTAGGGCAGGCCGGCGCCCATCACCAGGGCACGGCGCAGGGGGATCGAATACGCGATTCCCAGAAGCCCACCGATCAGGCAGAGGCCGGTGGTCTGCCAATAGGGGAAGTCGCTCCAGTGGCCGATCAGCACGAGCCCGGGCAGCACCAGGATGACGTTGCACAGGGTGCCGGCCGCCGAAGCCTGGGTCTGGACGATGTTGTTCTCGAAGATGTTGGCGTTGCCCACCAGCCGCAGCACGCCCATCGACAGCATCGCAGCCGGGATGGAGGTCGAGAACGTCACCCCGGTCTTCAAGCCCATGTAGAGGTTCGCCGTCATGAACACGACGGTGATCACGGCCCCGAGGAGCAGACCACGCAGGGTCAGCTCCGCCGCGTGCGCCGGTGGGTTCTTCACGAAACGAAAAACTTCATGGAACGGCTCGCGGTGAGGGGTGGCCCGGTCGGCGGCGGAGCGGCGGAGGGGCAGAAGCGAGGGACCGAAAACCCGTGCACGCGGTCCTGAGTCACCGGGTCCGACCGCACGGTCCCAGCGCCGCCACGCCCCGACATGGTGCGGAACCCGGCTCGGCCTGCAAACCACATAGGTTACCGGGCGGACGGCCCGTGACAGGCAGCCACGGGCCTTCCCGAACCCGCCACCGAGGCAAGCTGCTCGATCGCGATCCTGATGGAACGCTCATGAAACGCGGCCGCACACCCGCTCGAATCCTCACGCGTCCGGGTGCAGTTCAGGCGGGCGGTCCCGAGGATGGATCGCGCAAGCCCCGAACGCCCATGCCCGCTTCGCTCATCCCTCCGGCCCCCGCGCTTCCGGACATCGACGGGGGCACGTCGTGCTTCGTCATCGGCCAGGACCGGCAGGGATGCTGGGTCGCCGCCGAGATCCACGGCCGCGCCGGAGGCCTGTTCCGCAGCCGCCAGGACGCGCTGCATTACGCGGTCGATGCCACGGCCCACCGGCCGGACGCAGTGCGGATCGCGGCCGACGGCGTCGAACTGCATCTCGGCGGGACCAGCGCCGTCGCCCTCGATCAGCGGGCCGGACCGCCCTCGTCGTCGGGGGCGCGCAGCCGGTAGCCCACGCCCGTCTCGGTGAGCAGGATCCGCGGGCGCTCCGGATCGGCCTCCAGCTTCTGGCGAAGCTGGCGCATGTAGACCCGCAGGTATTGCGGGTCGGACGAGGTCGAGACCGCGTTCATCAGCTGGGCATGGGTCAAGGCCTTGCCGGCATGCTGCACCAGGACGCGCAGGAAATCGTATTCCCGCGGGGTCAGCTTCACCTCGGCCCCGTGGACGCGGACGATGCGGCGCACGAGGTCGACGCTGAGGCCGTCGACCGCGAACACGGCGCGCTCGCCCTGGACCGCGAGCTGGTGACGCAGGGCCGCCCGCAGGCGGGCGAGGAGTTCGCCCATGCCGAACGGTTTGGTGACGTAGTCGTCGGCGCCGAGATCGAGGGCCTCGACCTTGCCGGACTCGTCGTCGCGGCTCGACAGAACCACGACGGGCAGGTCGCGGTGGTCGGCGCGGATGCGGCGCAGGAGATCGTGCCCCCGCATGTCCGGCAGGCCGAGATCGAGGATGATCAGCGCGATGGTCTCGCGCGCCAGAATGTCGAGGGCCGTGCGGGCGTTCGGCGCCTCGAACACGGTGTAGCCCTGCGTCGCCAGCCCGGTGCGGAGGAGCTTGCGGATGGGCGGCTCGTCGTCGACCACCAGGATGCCGAGGCTCATGCGGCGGATCTCATGGCGAGGCTCATGCGGTGAATCTCATCGGGCGCGACTCATGCGGCAATGTCCGGTGCGCGGCCGCCGTCGACCGGAACCGGCAGCACGAGAGTGAAGACGGCACCGGCGCGATCCGGGCGGTTGGCCGCGCTCAGGGTCCCACCCATCGCCTCGACGAAGCCGCGCGCGATGGCAAGGCCGAGGCCGGTCCCGGCCCGCACGCTGTCGGCCTTGCGCACCCGATAGAACTTGTCGAACACCCGCTCCTCCTCGCCCTCGGGCAGACCTTCGCCCTCGTCCAGCACCTGGAGGCGAACGCGCATCGGGCCGCCGGCGCGCTCGGACGTCACGCCGGCCGCGACCGTCACGGTCGAGCCCGCGGGCGCGTATTTCGCCGCATTGTCCAGGAGGTTGACCAGCACCTGCTCGAACAGGACGGGATCGAGGCGCAGGGCCGGCAGGGCATCGGGAAGATCGAGCACCACCCGGTGTCCGCCGAGGATCGCGCCAAGACGGCGAAGGGCGGTGTCGACGATCTCGGCGACGTCCTGCGGCGTGAGGTTGGCCGCCACCGCGCCGGCCTCGAGCCGGGTCATGTCGAGCAGGTTGACGATGAAGCGGTTCAGCCGCTCGGATTCGGCGATGACCGTCGCCAGCAGGTCGCCCTTGGCCTCGGGGTCCAGCACGGTGTCGAGGTCTCGCAGGGTGGTGGCCGCGCCGAGGACCGCGGCGAGCGGGGTCCGCAGATCGTGCGAGATCGAGGTGAGCAGGGCCTGGCGCAGCCGGTCCGTCTCGGCGTCGCGCGCCGCCCGCGCCAGGTCCTCCACCAGCCGGACCCGCTCGATGGCGAGCGCCCCCATATCCGCCAGGGCGTCGAACAGGCGGCGATCCTCGGGGGTCAGGATCGGCCCGGTGCCGTCGGCATCGAGGCCAATGACGCCGATGGGGCCGCGGCCGGTCCGTGCCGGCAGGAACAGGCGGCGGGCGCCCGGGAGGGTGTCGGCGCCGCGCCCCGCCGGGCGGTCGTTGGCGAAGGCCCAGCGCGCCGCCGCGAGATCGGCCGCTTCGAGCCGGTCCTCGGGCGGATAGCCGGCCCGCACCGCGATCGAATCACCCTCGGGCAGCAGTAGCACCACCCGCACCCGTAGCATCGTGGCGATCTGGGCCGAGGTGGCCCAGAGCACGTCATCAAGGGTGCCGCAGCCCGAGAGCTTGCGGCTGAAGCCGTAGAGGCGCTCCGTCGCCCGCGCCCGGCGCTGGCTGATGACCGCGACCGTGCGGGCCCGCGCAGCGAGGTTCGAGACCAGAACCGCCACCAGGGTGAAGAGCAGGAAGGCCGCGACGTTGGTCGGGTCGGCGATGGTGAAGGTGTAGACCGGGGGCAGGAAGAAGAAGTTGTAGGCCAGCGAGGCGGCGACCACGGCGGCGAGCGAGGGCCATAGGCCGAAGCGCGCCGCCACCGCCACCACCGCCGTCAGCAGGAACAGGTCGGCGTTCTCGACTCCGAGATAGGGCTTCAGCGCCAGCGCGAGGCCGAGGCCGGCCAGCGTCGCCAGCGCGGCGAAGCCGTAGCCTGTCCTGTCGAAGCCTGTCCTGTCGAAGCCTGCCCCGTTGAAGCCTGCCCCGTTGAAGCCTGTCCTGGCCGGAGCGGTCGCCACCGGTCTGGCGGAGGCAGGGGCAGCGGCCATCTCGCCGGCGACGACGTGGATGCTGATGACGCCGCTGCGCCGGACGAGATCGTGCACCACGGAGCCGTGGACCAGCTCGAACCACCAGGACCGCGTCGCCTTGCCGACGACGATGTGGTTGACGTTGGCGGTGCGGGCATAGGCCAGCAGGTCGTCGGCGACCCGCCAGCTCCCCGGCAGGGTCACGGCATCGCCCCCGAGGCGGTCGGCAAGGCGCAGGGCCTCGGCGACCCGATCCCGGTCGGCCTCGCTCGACCCGAGGCTGCGCGTGCCCTCCACGGTGACGGCGGTCCAGGACGCGTGCAGGCGGTCGGCGAGGCGCTTGGCGTAGCGCACCAGCCCGGCCGAGCGGGGGTCCTCGCTGACACAGACCATCACCCGCTCGCCGGCGCTCCACGGCCCCGCGATGGCGTTGGCCTGCATGTGACTGAGGAGTTCGTCGTCGACCCGGTCCGCAGTGCGGCGCAGGGCCAGCTCGCGCAGAGCGGTGAGATTTTCACGGACGAAGTAGTGCCGCAGGGCGCGCTCCGCATGGGCGGGCTCGTAGACCTTGCCGGCCTTCAGGCGCTCGATCAGGTCGGCGGGGTTGAGGTCCACCACCTCGATGTCGTCGGCCCGGTCGAGGATGACGTCCGGTACGGTCTCGCGCACCCGGATACGGGTGATCTGGGCCACGACGTCGTTCAGGCTCTCCACGTGCTGGATATTGAGGGTGGTGTGCACGTCGATGCCGGCATCGAGCAGTTCTTCCACGTCCTGGTAGCGCTTGGGGTGCCGCGAGCCCGGCGCGTTGGTGTGGGCGAGCTCATCGACCAGCGCCAAGGCGGGTCGCCGGGCGAGCAGGGCGTCGAGGTCCATGTCCGCGAGGGTGCCGCCCGAATGGCCGACCTGACGGCGCGGCACCACCTCGAAGCCTTCGACAAGGGCCTCGGTTTCGCTCCGACCATGGGTCTCCACCAAGCCGATGACGACGTCGGCCCCGGCCTTCAGACGCGCCCGCCCGATGGTCAGCATCTCGTAGGTCTTGCCGACGCCGGGGGCGGCGCCGAGGAAGACCTTGAGACGCCCGCGACCGGCCGCGTCCCGGCGTGCCCGGTCGAGCAACGCGTCGGGGGAGGGGCGCTGGCGCTCGCGTCCGTCCTCCATCATCGGGGCCATCTCATCCTGTGCATCGGTCCGACCGGATTATTGCCGGAGGCCGGCGTCCAAAGCGAGGTTCAACGCCAGGACATTGACGCGCGGCTCGCCGAGGAGGCCGAGGGTCCTGTCCTCGACCTGGGCGGTGACGAGGGCGCGGACACGGTCCTCGCTCACCCCGCGGGCGCGGGCCACGCGCGGCACCTGGAACAGGGCGGCCTCGGGCGAGATGTCCGGATCGAGGCCGGAACCGCTGGCGGTGACGAGATCGACCGGCACGGTCGCGCCGGGATTCTCCGCCGTCAGGGTCGCGAGGTCGCCCTTCACCCGCTCGGCCAGAGCCGCGCTGGTCGGGCCGAGATTGGAGCCGGCCGAGTTGGAGGCGTTGTAGGCCGACGGGACGGTCCGGGTCGCGTCGACCGGATCGGCGGCGACCGTCGCCGAGGGGCGGCCGTGGATATAGCGCGGGTTGGTGAAGGACTGGCCGATCAGGCTTGAGCCGACGACGGTCCCGTCGCGGGTGATCAGACTGCCGGCGGCCTTCCCGGGAAACAGCGCTGCGGCGAGTCCGGTCATGGCCAGCGGGTAGGCGAGACCGGTGATCGCCGTAAGGAGGACGAAGAGGACGAGGGCAGGGCGAAACGAGGCGAGCATGGGAACCACTCGGGTTGGGAACGCGGGACGGGTCAGGCGAGGTGGAGAGCGTTCACGGCCAGATCGATCGCCTTGATGCCGACGAAGGGCACGAGGATGCCGCCGAGGCCGTAGACCAGCAGGTTGCGCCGCAGGAGGGCGGCGGCTCCGACGGCCCGATAGGTCACGCCCCGGAGCGCCAGCGGGATCAGCGCAACAATGATGAGGGCGTTGAAGATGATCGCCGAGAGGATCGCGCTCTGCGGCGAGGCAAGCCCCATCACGTTGAGCGCCTGGAGCTGCGGGTACAGCGTCAGGAACATCGCCGGGATGATGGCGAAGTACTTGGCCACGTCGTTGGCGATCGAGAACGTGGTCAGCGCCCCGCGGGTCATCAGGAGCTGTTTGCCGATGCCGACGATCTCGATGAGCTTGGTCGGATCGCTGTCGAGATCGACCATGTTGCCGGCCTCGCGGGCCGCGACGGTGCCGGTGTTCATGGCGACTCCGACATCGGCCTGAGCGAGGGCCGGGGCGTCGTTGGTGCCGTCGCCGCACATGGCGACGAGCTTTCCTTGCGACTGCTCCTTGCGGATCAGCGCCAACTTGTCCTCCGGGGTCGCCTGAGCGAGGAAGTCGTCGACGCCGGCTTCCGCCGCGATGGCGGCGGCGGTCATCGGGTTGTCGCCGGTGATCATCACCGTGCGGATGCCCATGCGGCGCAGCTCGGCGAAGCGTTCGCGGATACCGCCCTTCACGATGTCCTTCAGGGCGACGACACCGAGCAGCCGCCCGTCGCGGGCTACCGCCAGGGGCGTGCCGCCGGCCTTGGCGATGGTCTCCGCAAGGGCGCGAACCTCGTCGATCGCCGCCAGGTTTTCGGCCGGCCGGTCGGCAAGGGCGGCGTTCGAACCACCTCGAGCCAGGATCGGCTGCGGCGCCAGGATCGGCTGTGGCGCCAGGGCGGCGATCACCGCCTCGACCGCGCCCTTGCGGATGGAGGCGCCGTCGAGATCGACGCCGGACATGCGCGACTGCGCCGTGAAGGGCACGAAGGTGGCGTTGAGGCTGGCCATGTCGCGGGCGCGGAGGCCGTAGCGATCCTTGGCCAGCACGACGATCGAACGGCCCTCGGGAGTCTCGTCAGCGAGCGAGGCGAGTTGCGCCGCGTCCGCCAGGTCCTGTTCGGCGACGCCGGTCACCGGCCGGAACTCGGTGGCCTGCCGGTTTCCGAGCGTGATGGTGCCGGTCTTGTCGAGGAGGAGGGTGTCGACATCGCCCGCCGCCTCGACGGCGCGGCCCGACATGGCGAGCACGTTGAAGCGCACCAGGCGGTCCATGCCGGCGATGCCGATGGCCGAGAGCAGCGCCCCGATGGTGGTGGGGATCAGGGTGACGAACAACGCGACGAGGACCACCAGGGGAATGGCGCCGCCGGCATAGCTGGCGAAGCTCGGGATGCTCGCCACCGCGAAGACGAAGACCAGCGTCAGGCCCGCCAGCAGGATGTTGAGGGCGATCTCGTTCGGGGTCTTCTGGCGCGACGCGCCCTCGACTAGCGCGATCATGCGGTCGACGAAGGTGGAGCCGGCCGCCGCCGTGATGCGCACGGTGATCACGTCCGACAGCACCTGCGTCCCGCCCGTCACCGCCGAGCGGTCGCCGCCGGATTCCCGGATGACCGGCGCCGATTCGCCGGTGATCGCCGCCTCGTTCACGGAGGCGACGCCGGCGACGACCTCGCCGTCGGAGGGGATGAGGTCGCCGGCCTCCACCAAAACGAGGTCGCCGACCTTCAGGTCGGTCCCCGGCACCGCCTCCCAGGCCGCGCCGGCGCCGGTGAGACGCTTGGCGGTCATCTCGGTGCGGGTGCGGCGCAGGCTGTCGGCCTGAGCCTTCCCGCGCCCTTCGGCCAGGGCTTCGGCCAAGTTGGCGAAGATCAGCGTGAACCAAAGCCAAAGAATGATCTGGCCGGAGAAGGCCAGCCCGGGGGCGCCCGTCGCGAGGTCACGCACGAAGAGCACCGTGGTCAGGGCGGCGACCACCTCGACCACGAACATCACGGGGTTGCGCACCATGATGCGGGGATCGAGCTTGCGCAGCGCGCCGACGAGCGCGGGCCCGACCAGCGCGGGATGGAACAGAGAGGAGGCAGGACGAGGCATGGCGGGGCGAGGCATGGCGGGGATGTCCACAAAAATCGCGAAAAGGCCGGGCGCGGTGCGCCGGGTGCATGAGGGGGGGCGTCAGGCTCGGGCGTAAGGCGGGTCAGAGCGCGCGCGCACGGCTCGCAAGATCGAACGCCGCCATCAGCGTGAGGGCGCCCAGGAGGGTGACCCCGAGCAGGGCCAGGATCAGATCCGAGAGCCGGACCGGCCCGCCTCCGGATGCGGGCGATGCGGGACGGGAGGCCGATGTCGGCCCATCCGGGTGACGCAGCGCCGGCGGACGATGCGGCCAGTGCCGCGGACGGCGCAGGAATTGGCGCCGGGGACGGCGCGACGGGATGGCGGCGCGCATGGCTCAGCCCCCCGTCGCGAAGGTCTGGCCCGCGGCACCGGCGAGGTGCTCGACGATCGGGCCGAGCGCCAGGGAGGGGAAGAAGGTCAGGCCGCCGACGATCAGGATGACGCCGACCAGCAGGCCGATGAACAGGCCGCCATGGGTCGGCAAGGTTCCGGCCGAGGCCGGAACGGTCTTCTTGGCGGCCAGCGCGCCGGCGATCGCGAGGGCCGGGAGGATGACGAAGAACCGGCCCACCAGCATGCCGATCGCCAGGGTGGTGTTGTAGAACGGCGTGTTGCCGCTCAGGCCGCCGAAGGCCGAGCCGTTGTTGGCCGCCGCCGAGGTGAAGGCGTAGAGGATCTCCGAGAACCCGTGCGGGCCGGCATTGGCGGGCCCGGCGAGGCCCGCGGCCAGCACGGTGGCGAGCGCGGTGAACCCCAGCATCATCAGGGGCAGGCACAGAATGGCGAGCATGGCCATCTTGACCTCGCGCGCCTCGATCTTCTTGCCGAGATATTCCGGCGTACGGCCGACCATCAGACCGGCCACGAAGATCGACACGATGACGAAGACCAGCATGCCGTAGAGGCCCGCGCCGACGCCGCCGACGATGATCTCGCCGAGCTGCATGTTGATCATCGGGATCAGGCCGCCGAGCGCCGTGAACGAGTCGTGCATGGCGTTGACGGCACCGCAGGAGGCGGCCGTGGTGACCACGGCGAACAGGGCCGAGGCGACGATGCCGAAGCGCAGTTCCTTGCCCTCCAGGTTGCCGCCGGTGAGGCCGAGCCGGCTAAGGACGGGGCTACCCGCACTTTCCGCCCAGTAGACGACCGTGACACCGGCGAGGAACAGCAGGCCCATAGCGCCCAGGATAGCCCAGCCCTGGCGCTCGTCGCCGACCATGCGGCCGAAGACGTTGGTCATCGCCGCCCCGAGGGCGAAGATCGAGACCATCTGGACGAAGTTCGACAGGGCGGTTGGGTTCTCGAAGGGATGGGCGGCGTTGGCGTTGAAGAAGCCGCCGCCGTTGGTGCCCAGCATCTTGATGGCGACCTGGCTCGCCACCGGGCCGAGCGCGAGGGTCTGGGTCTCTCCCTCCAGTGTCGTCGCCGCGATGGAGGGTCCGAGGGTCTGGGGGACGCCCTGGGAAACCAGAAACAGGGTGTAGAGAACGCAGAGCGGCAGCAGCACGTAGAGGGTACAGCGGGTGAGATCGACCCAGAACGAGCCGATGGTGCGAGCCGAGGCGCGGCTGAACCCTCGGACCAGCGCGACCGCGAGGGCAATGCCGGTGGCGGCGGACAGGAAGTTCTGGTGGGTCAGGCCCAGCATCTGCGACAGGTAGGACAGCGTGCTCTCGCCGCCGTAATTCTGCCAGTTGGTGTTGGTGACGAAGCTCGCCGCGGTGTTGAAGGCGAGATCCGGCGCCACGGTGCCTTGCCCGGCCGGGTTGAGCGGCAATCCGTCCTGCAGGCGCAGCAGGCCGTACAGGGCCGCAAAGCCGAGGGCATGGAAGCCCAGCATCGAGAGGGCATAGGCGCGCCAGCCCTGCTCGCCCCGGGCATCGAGACCGGCGAGGCGGTAGAGCCCCCTCTCGACCGGGGCGAGCACGGGAGAGAGCAGGGTGCGCTCACCCTGGAAGACGCGCGTCATGTAGCCGCCGAGGGGCCTGACGAGCGCCAGCACGACCGCGCAGAACAGCGCGACCTGAATCCAGCCGTTGAGTGTCATGAAACGTCGTCCTGGAGGAAGATCCGGGGGGATCGCTTTGGGCGCGGCCGTCAGAACCGCTCGGGGCGGACGAGGGCGTAGGCGAGGTAACCGAGCAGCCCGAGGGTCACGAGGGCGCCGAGGGTCAGATCGAGGGTCATGGTGCGGGGCTCCTGGCAGCCGTGTCAGAGGCGTTCGCAGAGCAGCGCATAGCCGGCGGCCAGCCCGAAGAAGGCGAGCCCGGCGGCGAGGAAGGCGATGTCGAGCATGGTGCGTCCGATCCGGTCCGGCGGATCGAACGTGCGATGTCACGATCGATCCGGTCGGCCACCAGGATGGACGGGAATGGCGTTAGGGTTCGAGAGGGCGCGCGGTCCGATCTTATCAGGATCGCATAAGGATTGTGGCCCAACCGGGCGCGATGGGGCGAGCCTAAAGGCGCTTCGAGACGACGCCGAGGGCGAGAACGACGTAGGCGGCGACGAAGAACCAGACCCTGAACTTGACGACGGTCGGACCGATCATCGGGATGCGCAGCGACAGACTGGCGATGGCCAGCCCGATCAGCACGAGGGACAGGAGGAACGTGAGGGTGCGCGGGGGCGAGAGCTTCAGCATGACGCGATCCTGCCGCGCCCGGGTTGAGAAGGCGTGAAACGCCGGGTTCTCCCAGCGGATGACACATCCGGAGACGGGTGGTAGATGGAGGCCGGCACCCCTGACTCCGTAGCTCAGCTGGATAGAGCAGCCGCCTTCTAAGCGGCAGGTCGTTGGTTCGAGCCCAACCGGGGTCGCCATCCCCTGATCTGCGATGTCCGTCTCGTCCTCTCCGAAACCCGCGATGCCTGTTCTCCGCAGATTGGCCGGAAGTCGCGGCTCGGCGGCTCGCGACCGAAGCCGATCATCCGATGGGCGGCTTCCCTACGGCCGAGCTGTGCATAACAAAATCCAGTCGGCGTGCCTCAAGCCAGGCGAACGGTGCCGTGACACCGCGCGCTCCCGCCCTTATCGGGCGTCATGGACCTTCAGAGGTGCCGTCAGCCTTCGTGCCTGACCCACAATTTGGTCCAAGTGCCCAGCTATGCTGTTCAGCGCACGCCAATCAGGACCGGACATGCTGCCACCGACCTCACCCATCTCCACCAAACGGAGCGATCTGGCGGTGTACGCGGAGGTCATTCGCGCCCTGATGCTACGCGACATGCGCACGCGGTTCGGCGCGTCCTACTGGGGCTACGTCGTCGTCGTTCTTTGGCCCGTGGCGCACATCTTTCTGATGGTTGCTGTCATGTTTTCCGCAACATGCCATCCCCGATGGGCAACAACCCGATCCTGTTCGTTGCGACCGGCGCCGTTCCAGCTCTAGTTTTTCAGTACACGTCGCGCGAAGCGATGAAGGCAATCCTCGTTAATAAACCGTTGATGTACTACCCACAGGTAAAATCCTTCGACATTATGATCGCACGGTTCATCGTTGAAACCGTGAAAGGCTTCCAGGGCTTGCTGATCATCATCGGGATACTTTTGCTGCTAGGCGTTGACCCCATACCGGAAGATCCGGCCCGGGCGATCGAAGGCTATCTCATGGCCCTTCTCCTGGGACTTGGCATGGGTGCCATCAACATCGGCATCATGTCATTCTTCCCTGGATGGCTATGGGGATATATTGTATTCACCATTTCAATATACATGACATCCGGCGTGTTTTTCTTACCGCATATGCTTCCGAACGAGATCTATGAAATTCTCAAATGGAATCCGGTGGTCCAGATCATCGAGTGGGTCCGACTCGCCTACAATCCCTCGCTCGGAGTCACGGTCGATTATTTCTACGTCATGGCTTGGGGCTCGGGATCTCTCTGCCTGTGCTTGCTCATGGAACGCACCGTCGTCCGTCGATTCCAGTAATTCGGCCCGTTTCTGCAAACGGATCATGGTGCGGCTGAGTATCCGCCATTGCGCCGGAATCGCACGGCCAGGCCTTCCAAGCCCGACGCGCGCAACCTCCACCGCCTATCGGACTTCACCGCCTATCGGACCTGGGCGCCGAGGGTGCGGCGGGCGACGATCAGCGACAGGAGGATGTTCAGCGTGGCGATCGCCAGCAGAATCTTCAGCAGGAGATCGAATCCGAACCAGGCGGAGAGGGTGCCGCAGACCAGCGGCGTCGCCGCTTGTCCCAGAAGCGGCATCCGCGCCAGACGGCCCATCACCGCGGCGTAGTCGTGCTGACCGTAGAGGGACAGGGGCAGGGTGCCGCGCACGACGGTGCGCATGCCGTTGCCGGCACCGTAGAGCACGATCGCGAGCCATGCCAAGGCGGGCGCAACGGCCAGAAGCAGGAGCCCGAGGCCGACACATCCGCTTGACACCAGCAGGGCCCAGGCGGGATGGGCCCGACGTCCGAACACGAGTTCGAGGATGCGGGCGCCCACCTGCGCGGGTCCGATCAGCGTGCTGAGCGCAACGGCGGTGCCGGCCGTCAGGCCCTTCGCCTGAAGCAGGAGGAGCAATTGCACCGAGACCGCGGTCATGATCACCGCCGCGCTGGTGAAGGTGACGGCGAGGATGCGCTCGCCCGGCAAGCGACAGGGGGCTGCCGGCTTGCCCGGAGCAGCATTCGCGGCAGGCGGCGAGGGCTCGGTCCGGGTCCCGGCCGGCAGGGCAAAAGCGAAGAGCGGCACCACCAGGACGACCGCCAGCGCGGCGTAGACGACACAGGTCAGGCGCCAACCGAGTGCATCGACGAGAAAGCTCGTTGCGGGCCAGCACAGGGTGATGGCGAAGCCGGACGCGATCGCGATCTGAGTCATCGCGCTCCGCGCCGCTGCGCCATAGGTCTGCCCGATCGCGGCAAAGAGCGGATCGTAGAGGGCACCGGCCATGCCAAAACCGATGACCACCCAGGCGAGCAGGAAGGCCGGCAGGTTCGGCGCGAGGGCAAGACCCACCTGCCCGAGCGCGAGGGTCAGGGTGCCGGCGATCAGCACCGGGCGACCGCCGTGCCGGCGGATCCTCCGCCCGACCCAGGGCGAACACAGCCCCGAGACCAGGATTGCCAGGGACAGGGCGCTCACTACCATGCCTTGAGGCCAGCCGGTCGAGCCCACGATGGGGTCGGCCACCACCGCCATCAAGAAGAAGGACCCGCCCCACAGGACGATCTGGGTGAAGCCCAGCGCCATGTTTCCGGCCAGCGTCGGCGCGCGCGGTGCAGGGCGCGGTTCTGCAATTCCAGACGTCACGCGCTGTGGCCGCTCATGAGGATTGTTTCGTGAGAGGAAGAGATTGGACGGAAACGGACAGGGCCGCCTCGGATCGAGGGTGACGCCCTCGGCCTGCATAGACGAGCGGCCAGCGGGGTCGCAAATGCGCTGTCATGCCCCGCGCTGGCCTCCGGTAGAGGGCCAAGCCCCGGGCCGACGACATCGCTCGCGTTCGGAATTTGGTCGTTGGACAGCGCCAGTATTTCGGCTTGGAACCGGATCGCAGCCATGACGCGGTCCAGGCCGACGGCCGGTTTCGTTTGCGAACATAGCTGTGTAACTTGGTATCCCAGGATTGCGACCGGAGGCTCCATGAACCGTCTGACCGAGCGGGGTGGCCCGGAGCGAAGAACAAGCACCGAGACATCGGCCGTGGAGAGCCGCCGCGCCGCGATCGTGGCGGCCATCCGCCAACGCGGCTTCATGACGATCGAGGCCCTGGCGAGCCAGTTCGCCGTCACGGTCCAGACCATCCGGCGCGATCTCAACGAGCTCAGCGCCGCGGGCCGGCTGGAACGCTACCGCGGCGGCGGCGGCCTTCCGTCCAGCGTCGAGAACATCGACTACGCCGACCGGCGCACCACTCTGTTGTCCGAGAAGGCACGAATCGGCCGGCTCGCCGCAGGCCGGATCCCCTCGCACTGCTCGGTCTTCCTCAACATCGGCACCACCACCGAGGCCGTGGCACGGGAACTGGCGCAGCACGACGACCTCAGCATCATCACCAACAACCTCAACGTGGCCATCGGCCTGGCGGCGACCACCGCCTTTCGCATCGTCGTGGCGGGCGGCACCATGCGCAACCGCGACGGGGCGGTGCTGGGCCAGCTCACCTGCGACACCCTCAGCCAGTTCCGGGTCGATGTCGCGGTGATCGGCATCAGCGGCATCGACGCCGACGGGGCGCTCCTCGATTACGATTACGAGGAGGTGCGGGCGACCCAGACCATCCTGCAGCATGCCCGCCAGACCTTCCTGGTGGCGGATCACACCAAGTTCAGCCGTCGTCCCATGGTGGAGGTGGGCCGCCTCGAACAGATCGACACCCTCTTCACCGACCAGTTGCCGCCTCCCGAGATCATCGCCCTGATGGAGCGCCACGGCGTGACGCTGGCCGTGGCGGGAGCGGACGAACCGTAACGAACGTCAGTTTTCGCTTGCGAAAATCACGGCGCAAAGCAATATTCTTCCGACTCGAGCAACAGACGCGAGTCGGAGGAGAACCATGACGACAGTTTCGAACGTACGGGGGCCGGGGGCCCCCTACGATCTGCTCGTCATCGGGGGTGGCATCAACGGCACCGGTATCGCCCGCGACGCCGCCGGGCGCGGTTTGTCGGTCCTGCTCTGCGAACGGGGGGATCTGGCTGAATTCACGTCGTCTTCCAGTACGAAACTGATCCACGGCGGCCTGCGCTACCTCGAATATTACGAGTTCCGCCTGGTGCGCGAAGCCCTGGCCGAGCGGGAGCGCCTGCTGCGCCTGGCGCCCCACATCATCTGGCCGCTGCGCTTCGTGCTGCCGCACGACGAGGGGCTGCGTCCGGCCTGGATGCTGCGGGTCGGCCTGTTCCTGTACGACCACCTCGCCCGCCTGCGGACGCTGCCGGGGTCGACGATGGTTCGCTTGCGAACATCGCCCCTGGGCGCCCCGTTGCAGGATCGTCTGAGCAAAGGCTTCGTCTATTCCGACTGCTGGGTCGAGGACAGCCGCCTCGTCGTGCTCAATGCCATGGATGCCCGAGCGCGGGGCGCCGAGATCCGCACCCGCACCGGCGTCGAAACGGCCCGACGCATCGACGGGACCTGGACGGCGATGCTGCGCGACGAGGCGTCCGGACAGACCGAGACCCTTCGGGCCAGGGCCGTCGTCAACGCCGCCGGTCCCTGGGTCAGCGAGACCCTGGGTACGACGCTGGGCGTCAACAGCCGCGCGGCGGTCCGGTTGATCAAGGGCAGCCACATCGTGGTGCGCAAGCTCTACGAGGGCGATCAGGCCTACATCCTGCAGCAACCCGATAAGCGCATCATCTTCGCAATTCCCTATGAGCGCGACTTCACGCTGATCGGCACCACGGACGTTCCCTACGCGAACGAGCCCGGACCGGTGGCCATCTCCGACGAAGAGACGCGCTATCTGTGCGACTGCATCAACCGTTCGTTCGCGACATCCATCGGTCCCGGGGATGTGGTGTGGAGCTATTCCGGCGTGCGCCCGCTCTACGACGATGCGGCGGCCAACGCCTCGGCGGTGACCCGCGACTACGTGCTGGACCTCGACGATTCGGGCGGGCAGGCCCCCGCGCTCTCGGTCTTCGGCGGCAAGATCACAACCTATCGGCGCCTGGCGGAGCACGCCATCGAGAAGATCGCACCACATTTCCCGAACCTGAAACGGCCCTGGACCGGGGATGCCATCCTGCCGGGCGGGGGGATGCCGGAGGCCGATTTCGACACCTTCCTGGCGGCGTTCTCCCGCGAGGCCCCGTTCCTGCCGACCGAGACCGCCAGGCGCCTCGCCCGGGCCTACGGCACCGAGGCGCGCTCCATCGTCAAGGGCGCGCGCAGCCTTGCGGATCTCGGGGAAGCCTTCGACGGCGGTCTGACGGCGGCGGAGGTTGACTATCTCGTCCGGGTCGAGTGGGTGCGAACCGCCGAGGACATCCTGTGGCGGCGCTCGAAGCTCGGTCTGCGCACCGGCCCGGACAGCGCCGCACGTCTCACCGCCTACCTGAGCCGCCGGGCCGAGGCGGCCTGAGACGGCCTTCGACACGTCGGAACCGCAGAGACATCGAAACCAAAGGTACCGGGAAATCAAAGACACCAGGAAATCAAAGATACCGGGACGGAAGACCCGGAGCAGCACGAACAGAACCACCCGCTGCCGTCCGGAGCCGGCCTGAAGACCGGCCCGGGACACGAGCGACGCACCCGTCCGAGGGAGGAAGACAGCCATGACCCAGTATGTCGGCGCCATCGACCAGGGCACCACCAGCAGTCGGTTCATCGTCTTCGACCGGGAAGGACGCCTCATCGTCTGCAAGCAGCGGGAGCACGCACAGCTCTATCCGAGGCCCGGCCATGTGGAGCACGATCCACTCGAAATCTGGCGCAATACGCAGGACGTGATGCGGGACGCCCTCGACGCGGCCGGCCTGACGCCGAAGGATCTGCTCTCGATCGGCATCACCAACCAGCGCGAGACCACGCTGATCTGGGACCGGCGCACCGGCGAACCGCTGCACAACGCCCTGGTCTGGCAGGACACCCGGAACGACCGGCTGGTCACCGAGTTCGCCAGGGACGGCGGACGCGACCGCTTCCGGGCGCTGACCGGCCTGCCGCTGGCGAGCTACTTTTCCGGCCTGAAGCTGCGCTGGCTCCTCGATCACGTGGACGGCGCGCGGGAGAAGGCTGAAGCCGGCGACGTCCTGTTCGGAAACATCGACACCTGGCTCGTGTGGAACCTGACCGGCGGCCCCGAGGGCGGCCTTCACGTCACCGACGTGACCAATGCCAGCCGGACCCAGCTTATGTCCCTCGAGACCCTGGCCTGGGACGACGGCATGCTGGCGACCTTCGCCATCCCGCGGGCGATGCTGCCCGACATCGTCTCCTCGTCCCAGGTCTATGGCGAGACCCGCGTGCCCTTCGCGGGCGTGCCGATCGCCGGCATCCTGGGCGATCAGCAGGCGGCCCTGTTCGGCCAGACCTGCTTCCAGCCCGGCGAGGCCAAGAACACTTACGGCACCGGCTGCTTCGCCCTGATGAACACCGGCGAAAAACCCGTGCCCTCCACCTGTGGCCTCGTCACCACCCTCGGCTACAAGCTCGACGGACAGCCGGCGGTCTACGCGCTCGAAGGCTCGATCGCGATCACCGGCGCCCTGGTGCAGTGGCTGCGCGACAACCTGCACATGATTCAGGACAGCGCCGAGGTGGAGCGCCTGGCCACCACCGTGGAGGACAATGGCGGCGTCTATTTCGTGCCCGCCTTCTCCGGCCTGTACGCTCCGCACTGGAACGAGGGCGCCCGCGGGCTGATCATCGGCCTGACCCGCTATGCCAATCGCGGCCACATCGCCCGCGCCTGCCTGGAGGCCACCGCTTTCCAGACCCATGAGGTGCTGGAGGCGATGGAAACGGATTCGGGCATTCCCGTACGCGAGTTGCGCTCGGATGGCGGCATGGTCGCCAACGTCACCCTGATGCAGTTCCAGGCCGATATCCTCGACGTGCCGGTGGTCCGCCCGAAGGTGGCCGAGACCACGGCCCTGGGGGCCGCCTACGCCGCCGGCCTCGCCACCGGCTACTGGAAGAGCACCGACGACCTCGTCCGCAATTGGGGCGTCGACCGCCGATGGGAGCCCAACATGGAGGCGGCCCAGCGCCGACGCATCACCGCGACCTGGAAGCGGGCGGTGAAGCGCGCCTTCGACTGGGACATGCAGGACGATTGAGGCGGGCGCCGCAGGCAGGCCCGCGCGATCGCGCGGTCACGGATTCCCTTACAGACCACGTCGGAGGACACGCCATGACGTCGCCATTCCTGGGCGAACTCTTGGGCACGATGGTGCTGATCATCCTCGGCAACGGGGTGGTGGCGGGCGCGCTCCTGCGCGGCTCGAAAGCGGAGGGTGCCGGCTGGATCGCCATCACCGCCGGATGGGCCTTCGCCGTGCTGGCCGGCATCTTCGTCGCGACCGCAGCGGGCAGCCCGGATGCCCAGATCAACCCGGCCGTCACCCTCGCGGCGGCCATCACCTCGGGCCGCTGGGACACGCTCGTCACCTACGTGCCGGCCCAGATGATCGGCGCCTTCCTGGGGGCCACCGTGGTCTGGCTGCACTACCTGCCGCACTGGGCCGTCACCGCGGATCAGGGCGCGAAGCGGGCCTGCTTCTGCACCGATCCTGCCATTCGCCACCCCATCGCGAACTGGGTGAGCGAGATCGTCGGGACCTTCCTGCTGATCCTCATCGTCGGCGCCCTGCTGTCGCGAAGCGTGGGCGCGGCGGGCTCCATTCCGACGGGGCTCGCGCCCTACCTGATCGGTATGGTGGTGTGGGGCATCGGCCTGTCGCTCGGAGGAACCACGGGCTACGCGATCAATCCGGCACGCGACCTCGGTCCCCGTCTCGCCCACGCGATCCTGCCCATCGCCGGCAAGGGCGACTCGGATTGGGGTTACGCGCTCATCCCCGTCGCCGGTCCGGCCATCGGGGCGACGCTCGCCGCCCTGGTCGTGCTGGCGATCGGGTTCTGAGGCGGGACGGGCTGGATCTCTGGAACGGCCTGGATTCCTTGAACGGCCTGGATTTTCTGGCGCCGCCCCTACCTTGAGGCGCAGCGGCGTCCTCGCTCGTGCCAGGAACGGGTTTCGCCGATGGAGCATTACGGCCGTCCATGATCTCCACACCGTCACACCTTCCCGCCGACGCGCAGACCGTCGCCCTCGCGGGGATCGGAGGCGATCTCGGCGGCCGTATCGCAGCGGCTCTGGTGGCCCGCGGCGTCCAGGTCCGGGCGCTGGTGCGGAGCGGCTCCACGGTCCCCGTGCCCGGCGTGACGGCGGTCTCGGTCGACTACGCGGATGCGGCCGCCCTCGTGGCGGCCTGTCGCGGCGCGGACTGCGTCGTCTCCGCCCTCAACGGCCTGGAGCCGGTCATCCTCGACGCCCAGGGGCGCCTGCTCGACGCGGCGGTGGCGGCCGGGGTGCCGCGCTTCATTCCGTCGGATTTCTCCCTCGACTTCACCGGAACCCAGCCCGGCGACAATCGCAACCTCGACCTGCGCCGCGCCTTCATGGCGCGGGTCGACCGAACCCCGATCCGGGCGACCTCGATCCTCAACGGGGCCTTCGCGGACCTGCTGACGGGGGACGCCCCGATCGTGCTGCAACGGCCGCGCAAGGTTCTGTACTGGGGCGATGCCGACCAGCTCTTCGACTTCACCACGAAGGACAACGTCGCGCGCTACACCGCGTCGGCCGCCCTCGACCCTGCAGCGCCGCGCTTCCTGCGCATCGCCGGAGACGTGGTGACGGCCCGCGAACTGGCCGCGACCATGTCCGACCTGACCGGCAGACCCTTCGGGCTGTGGCGGGCCGGGGGACTCGGTCGGCTCGGGCTGCTGATCCGCGTGGTGCGCGCTCTGACCCCGGCAAGCGACGCCGTCTTTCCGGCCTGGCAGGGCATGCAGTACCTGCGCGACATGGCGAGCGGGCGGGGCAAGCTGGCGCCGCTCGACAACGGTCGCTACGGGACGGTGTCCTGGACCGACGCCCGCACGGTGCTGGCCCAGGGTCTCTGATCGGCCTCGCGTCGGCCCTTCGGAGCCCGTCCGATCAGGGGTGGTGCGGGTTCGAGGGGCCGGGATGACACCGGACCGATGTCGTGCCTGTCACGTCGGAGTTTTCCATTCGTCGCCAAGGCCTTCCGTTCCGCGGCCGTCATGATCCTTGTCCGCAAGCTTGGACGCGCCTGACGACTTACCGGATGAACGCCGGCATATTTCGAAATCTTATTTTCGAAGACTTCGACTTTTGCGCCAGGCAAAACACCATTGCTTCAAAAGCCGCAATCCTGAAAGAAGTCATCGCGCGACACGTGACCGCCCAACCTCAAAACCTCCCTTAACATCGGCGAACAACACGATCCCGTCTCGGCTGACCATGGTGCGCCGGACACACGAGACTGAATTTTACCGGATCTTGGGCGGCCGGGTTCATTAATCCGACATGACGTGATTGGATGTTGCAGCGTCGCTCTCCCGGCGCGTCCAGGCGGCATCGGCACAGGCTCGATGCGCGATCACAGTGTCGAAGGCCCCGTGTGGCGCCGGCCCGGTTGTGGCCGCGCAGGCCCGGGGCCGTTTTTTGAACAGGGCTTGCATGCGCATCGAGGCTCGATTCGGTCTGATCCTCGCCTTCTGCTTCGCCCTGGGCGTGGGCATCGCGGGCTACATCTCCTTCACCCTCGAGTTCCGCCAGGCGCAGGAGGAGATGCAGGAGAAGGCCAGCGTTCTTCTCACCATCGCCCTGTCCGTGCGCCGCTACACGGCACAGGAGGTGGCGCCGCTGATCAAGCAACTCGACGACAAAGCCCATTTCCATCCGCAGTCGGTGCCGTCCTACGGCGCGCAGAAGACCCTGGCCGGGCTTCAGAAGGAATTTCCGGATTACAGCTATCATGAGCGGTCGCTCAATCCGACCAACACGGCCGACCGCGCGGCCGATTGGGAGGTCGGCCTGTTCCGAGCGTTCCAAGAGAACCCGGCCCGGACGGAGCTCTCGGGAGAGACCGGGACCGCAACCGTGAAACGCTTCTATGTGAGCCGGCCCCTGCGGCTGACCGATCCGGCCTGCCTGGAATGCCACTCCACCCCCGAGGCGGCACCGGCCGCCATGGTCGCCAAGTATGGGGCGGGCAACGGCTTCAACTGGCAACTCGGGGATGTGATCGGCATTCAACTCGTCGAGGTCCCCAAGAGCCCGATCGTGACGCGCGCCCTCAACGGGGTCCTGACCACGGTGGGGTCCCTCGTCTGCGTTTTCGTCCTGACGACGGCCATCTTCCTGCTGCTGCTGCGCCGCTACGTGACGGGGCCGCTGGAGACCATCACGGGCGTGGCCCAATCCGTCAGCCTGAACCTGGGGCCGGCGCCGCAGCGGCGCGGCCGGGAGCTCGACGGGCAGTTCCACGACCTCGAACGCTCCATCACGCGGCTGAAGACCAGCCTCGACGCGGCGACGCGCTCGTCGCGCCCGCGCTCCGACGCCTGACGGAACCGGCGGCCCCATGTCCACCCTCGTCTTCATCGCGCTGGCGGCCCTCGTCTGGCTGCTCGACTTCACGGTGGCGCCCGACGACGGCCTCGCCAAGACTCTCCTGCCCGCCCTCGCGACGGGTCTCAGCGCCCTCGCCTTGGCCCGGCTGCTCGAACGGGCGCTGCTGCGCCTGCTCGCGGCGCGCGCGCGTCTGGGGAGTCATTCCGACCGGCTGCACACCATGCTGGCCATGGTGATCTATGCAGCGACCGCGCTGGGATGGCTGCATTACGCCCTGGGTCTCAACGTCACCAGTCTGCTGGCGACCTCGGCCGTCGTCACCCTGATCCTCGGCCTGGCTCTCCAGGCGACCCTCGGCAACCTGTTCACCGGCCTCTCGCTCGAACTCGAACGCCAGCTCCGGGTCGGCGACTACATCTTCAAGGGGCCGATCGAGGGCGAGGT
Source organism: Methylobacterium sp. Leaf113 (assembly GCF_001423325.1). Lineage (NCBI taxonomy): Bacteria > Pseudomonadati > Pseudomonadota > Alphaproteobacteria > Hyphomicrobiales > Methylobacteriaceae > Methylobacterium > Methylobacterium sp. Leaf113. Next base: position 30,897 of record NZ_LMNJ01000014.1, on the reverse strand, counting down.
CGTCGCACTCAAGTGGCGCTCGGTGTTCCTCAGGACGAGCAACAACACCCGCATCGTCCTGCCCAATAACGGGCTGACGACGGATGCCGTGGAGATCGTCCCCGGTGGGCAGCCGTCCCGACACACGGTCTTCTTCGCGGTCCGCTCCCACGTCCCGCCGATGGATGTGCTGGCCGTGACCGAGGATGTGCTCCGCAGCGGTGTGCCGAAGATCCACCTGGCGTTTCCGCCCTCGGCGGTCCTCCTGGGCCCCGATCCGGAGCGCGGCTTCCTGCGCTACGGCGCCCGCTACTACACGCTGGAATGCCTGGAGCGGAGCAACATCGCCTCGAACCTGCAGGTCCGCCTCTGGTATGCCCTATCCCGCAAGGGCATTGCGATGGCGGGCTGGGGCGTTCCGCCTCGGGACGACGGGCACCTCGTCGCCCCCTTGCCGCGCCTCGCCCAGGATCTCGTCGCCCGCCTGTTGCCCTTCGGCGAACGCCGGAGCTACGGCCCCGGCGAAGAGATCGCCCTGGGAGGCGGCGCGGCCCTCCTCCTGCGCGGCTCGGCGCGCGAGGAACGCGAGGCGCGCCTCGACGCGGAACGCGCGCAGCTCGCCCGTCTGATGGATGACGGGCCGGACGAGCACGGCACCGTCCGGATGGCCGCAGCGCCCCTCGCCGTCATCGGGGAGCGCGCCGCCCGTCATCTCGGCCCCTACGCCTACGCCCTGGCGCACGGCTATGCCACGCGGACCGACGACCCGCGCCTGCTGCACCTCGCCCTGGCGAGCCATATCCAGGACGAACCCGACCGGGAGGTCTTCCTGGCCGAGGCGCCGCGCCACACCTCCCGCCGGCTCGAACCCGGCGCCGGCATCGGCTTCGCGCGCCTGCTCGCCCCGTCGACGCCCGGCAACGGTCGGATCGTGAGCAACCGTCGCTGCGAGATCCTGCACCTCTCGGCCGCCGCCCTGGGCGAGGCCATCGACCGCGCGGTGATCACACCAGCCGATCTCGCCGCGCACGACGCCGATCTTGCCGCGCACGATGTCGATCTCGCGCGCCGGCCCATCGATCCCGGCATCGCCCCGCCGGACGGGATGCCGGCGAACGCCCCGGCGTCGCAAGGCGATGCACCGACGAGGGTGGACATCCACTGAGCTTCGCGGTTCTGGGTGCGCGGAGCGGGAATTGTGGCGACGAAGAGCCGCGCGCGCCGTGGTACCAACTTCGATACGCGGCAGACACGCGGGCGGAGAGACGGCCCTCGAAGCGACCCTCGCCTCGACTCAAGCCTTCCTCAACGCCGCAGCCGTCATGATCCTCGTCCGAAGGCTTGAACGCGCCTTATGACTTGCCGGATGGGCTTTCAGGCCGAGTTGCGGCTCGAGACGAGCCGCAGGGCCGCCGGGGCGGGCCTGCCGGCCAGGATCGCCGCCGCCTTGCGGTGGAGTTCGCCGTCCTGGAACGGCTTCTGGACGATGCGGTCGGCGCCGACCTCGCCCGCCTGCATCAGGGCGGTGGTGTCGGCGTAGCCGGTCACGAACATCACCGGAAGGTGCGGCCAGCGCCGCCGGATCTCGCAGGCCGCCTCGGCGCCGTTCATGCCCGGCATGGCGAAGTCGAGCACGATCAGGTCGACGCAGGGATCCCCCTCCAGGGAGGCGAGGGCGGCGAGGCCGGAGCCCGCCTCGCGGACCTGATAGCCGGCCTCGAACAGGATGGTGGTGGTGACCTCGCGGACCGCGCTGTCGTCGTCGACCACCAGCACCACGGGCCGGTCCCCTGCGCTGCGCTGCGCGGCGCAGTCGATCCCCGGAGCCGGACTCTCGGCGGCGTCGGACCCGCCCTCGGCACGCGGAAGGTAGACCCGGACGGACGTTCCCTCGCCAAGCCGAGTGTCGATGCGGACGCCGCCGCCGGACTGCTTGACGAAGCCGTAGACCTGAGCGAGGCCGAGGCCCGAGCCCTTGTCGACCGCCTTTGTGGTGAAGAACGGCTCGAAGACCCGGGCCAGGACCTCGGGGGCGATGCCGGTGCCGGTGTCGCTCACCGCCAGCATCACGTACTCGCCGGGGGCCGGCTCCTCGGCGCGGGTCGGAGCCGGGGTCAGGCTGACATTGGCGGTCTCGATGGTGAGGCAACCGCCCACCGCCATGGCATCGCGGGCGTTGATCGCGAGATTCAGGATCACGAGTTCGATCTGCGTCGCATCGACGAGGGCCGACCACAGGTCGGATTGCAGCGTCATCTCGATCCGTACCGCCCCGCCGATCGAGCTCTGAAGCAGGTCGCGCATGGAGGAGACGGTCTGGTTCAGCTCCACCGGCGTCGGCTCGAGACGCTGCCGCCGCGAGAAGGCGAGGAGCTGGGCGGTGAGGCGAGCGCCCCGGTCGGCGGCTCCGCGCATCATCGTCAGGCGGCGCTGCGAGCGCTCGTCGTTCACCACCCGCTCCAGGAAGGCGATGTTGCCGGAGATCACCGTGAGGAGATTGTTGAAGTCGTGGGCAACGCCGCTGGTGAGCTGCCCGACCGCCTCCAGGCGTTGGGCCTGCCGCAGAGCTTCCTCGACCCGCTCGCGCTCGACGATCTGGCGATGCAGCTCGGCATTGCTGGCCGCGAGTTCGCTGGTCCGGGCCTCGACCCGCGCCTCCAGGGTCTCGTTGAGGTGGCGCAGGTCGCGCAGGGCGCGCTCACGCTCGGCATAGGCGCGCGCCTCGGCGAGCGCCCGCATGATGGTGCGGGGCAGGCGGTCGAGGCGCTGTTTGGTGACGTAATCGGTGGCCCCGCGCTTCAGGGCCTCCACAGCGACATCCTCACCGAGCGTCCCGGATACGAACACGAAAGGGATTCCGGGGCAGCGGGCGCGGGCGATCGCCAGGGCGCTGAGGCCGTCGAAGGTCGGCAACACGTAATCGGCCAGGATGAGGTGGTGCTCGCACCGGTCGGCCGCAGTGGTGAAGTCGGCCGCGGTCATCACCCGGTCGAGGTCGTAGGGGTGGCCCAGATCGTCGAGCACCGCGCCGAGCAGTTCCGTGTCGAGGTCGCTGTCTTCCAGGAGAAGGATTCTCAACGGCTCCGATCCGAAGCCGTCCTGCATCTCCCGATCCGGATCGCGCTGCGTCACGTGTTCGATGGCCATCCTCCTCCACGGTGCGGCGGCGGCTCGTTCAGCACCGCCCAGAACACGCCGAGATCCTGGATCGCCTCGAAGAATTCCGTGAACCCAACAGGCTTGACCACGAAAGCGTTCACGCCGAGATCGTAGGACCGCACCAGATCGGTCTCCTCGCGCGAGGATGTGAGCATCACCACCGGGATCGCGCGGGTGCGGATATCGCCCTTGACCTGGGCCAGGACCTCCAGGCCATCCACCTTCGGCAGCTTGAGGTCGAGAAGCACCACCGCAGGATCACGGCTGTCCCGCATCTCGTAGGCGCCGCGGCGGTACAGAAAATCCAGGGCCTCGGCACCGTCGCGACAGATGACGATCTCATTGGCGAGCTGGCTCTTCTCCAGCGCCGCGAGGGTGAGTTCGATGTCGTTGGGATTGTCCTCGACGAGGAGGATCGGCTTCAGGTCCGCCATGGCTCAGCGTGCTTCCCTCGAATTCCTCGGCGAACGGGACCTGCCCCCGGCATTCGGATTGGGGACCGGAGTCGGTGTCGGAAGGGTGAAGTAGAAAGTCGCGCCAGCATCCACCGCACCCTCGGCCCAGGTGCGGCCGCCGTGGCGCTCGACGATGCGACGGACGTTGGCAAGGCCGATGCCAGTCCCCTCGAACTCTTCAACCCGGTGAAGGCGCTGGAACACGCCGAACAGCTTGCCAACATAGGCCATGTCGAACCCGACGCCGTTGTCGCGGACGAAGAACACCGCCTGACCGGAGGGGGCGCCTTCCGGATCGAGGCCGGTCGTCGGCGCCTCAAGGCGCCCGATCTCGATCGTCGCCTCGGCCTGGTGCCGGGTGTACTTGATGGCGTTCGAAAGCAGATTCTCGATGACGAGGCGCAGCATCACCGGGTCGGCATGGACCCGGCCGAGCGGCCCCACCGTCCAATGGATGGTCCGGTCCGGTCCGGCGTCCCGCAGGGTCGAGCGGCGAACCTCTTCGACCAGGGCATTGAGGTCGCCCGTGACCGGGTTCAGGGCGTTGCGGCCCATCTGCGAGAAGCGCAGCAGGTTGTCCACCAGGGTGCCGGCCGAGAAAGCGGCCTCCACGATGGTGTCGATGTAGTGCCGGCCCTTCTCGGACAGGCGGCTGCCCTCGCGCGAGCGCAGCAGCTCCGAATAGCCGACGATGTGCCGGAAGGGCGCGCGCAGATCGTGGCTGACCGAGTAGGAGAACGCCTCCAGCTCCTTATTGGAGCGCTGCAGTTCCTCGCTGAGGGATGCGAGTTCCTCCGCCCGGCGCAGCACGATGCCGAGCACGGAGGTCCGGAGATCCTTCACCGCGTCGGTCTCGGCACGGGACCAGGGCAGGGAGCGGCCCTGCAGCGTCTCCTTCCAGGTCTCGAAAGATTTGCGCGGGTGCAGGCGCTGCGGCCCTCCGGCCGGATCGGGCACCGCCGCCTTGGTGGGATCACCGCCCCACTTGACGGTGCGCACCACCTCCGGCCTGAACCACAGCACGTAGCTGGCATATTTCTGCGAGATCGAGATCGCCAGGAGGCCGCTTGCCCGAGCGGCGAAGACCCGCGCCGGGGGATAGGCCTCGCCGAGAAAGTCGGTGACGACGAGATCCGCACCGCCAGGGCCGCTGGACAACCACTGGTAGATCGCCCGAACCTCGGGTTCCTGCGGGGTCGCCCCGATCAGCCGGCAGCTGTCGGAGGTGATCACCGCCGCTCCGGAGGCGCCGGCCAGGGCCAGCACGTCGTCGGGATGCTGCAGCAGGCCGTCGACGAAGTTCTCCTCCTCCGCCATATAGCCCAGCAGCTGGGCCTGGATCGCCCCCAGCCGCAGGCGCTGCTCGGCCTCGGCACCGCGCTCCTTGGCGGCGAGCTGCAGCGCGAAGATGCGGGTGAGGAAGTCGCAGGCGTTGCGGGCCTGGAGAGGCACCCGGCGGGCCTCGCGATTGTGGCAGGAGATCAGACCCCAGAGCGCGCCGTCGACCAGGATCGACACCGACATCGATGCCATCGTGCCCATGTTGCGCATATATTCGACATGCACCGGCGAGACGCTGCGCAGGATCGACTGGCTGAGGTCGAGGGGCTCAGCGTCGGCGAGCGCGGCCTCCCGCAGGATCGGCACCGGCCGATAGCCCGCATCCGGGATGATCCGCAGGCGATTGCGACGGTAGAGTTCCCGCGCCTGGGCCGGAATGTCGGTCGCGGGGAAGCGCAGGTCGAGATAGGAGGGCAGGACGCCGTTCCCGTCCTCGGCGATGACGGTACCGTGCCAGTCGCGGTCGAACCGGTAGACCAGGGTTCGGTCGAAGCCCGTGATGTGGCGGATGTCGACCGCCACGAGATCGCACAGCTCCGCCACGGAGGCGGCCTCGTGCAGGCCCTCGACGAAGCGGCTGAGGCGCGGATAGAGAGCGTCCAGGCTGTGCTCGGAGGCGAGCGAGTTCGGGACCGCCTCGAATTCGAGGACGGCAAGATCGCTCGCAGCAGGATCGCCCGCAGCAGGATCGCCCGAACCCAGGTCGCCCGGACAATGAACCGCGAGATCGTAGGCCCCGAGACCTTCGGGTGTTTCCAGCGTCACGGTGCGCAGATATTGCGCGCCGTCGCGCGCGCTCTCGCCAAAATCCCGCGGCAGAAGCCCGTCCAGGCTCGGGAAGACTTCGGCGAAGCGGCGTCCGAGCACCCGTTCGATCCCGCCCGGCACATTGGCGCTCGCCTCGACGATCCGACCGTCGGCAATCCGGAAAGCGATGAGGAACCCGTGAGGCTGGATCGTCCCGAGCCGGTGAATCGGCTCTCGGTCGCAGGCCGTCAGGGCCTCGGCCGGTGGCGATTCTAAGGTCAGGCTCAAGACATTCGCTCCCTGCTGACAGCCCCGCCGTGCCGACCCGGAATGCGGTGCCTACGCGGATCGGCCGGCAGGCGCAACGCACTCCGTTGTGTCGGGTACATAACATTGCGCGATCCGTCGCATCGCGTAATCCGGCCTAACCGTGAGCCGTCCGATCCATGATCCGCAGGGATTCGCTCGCCCCGCCTCATCGGCGGACCCGGTCCCCGGCGACCGGGAGGCCTGCGCCAGCGGTCGACATCGGACCGGATCGCTCTAGCTTCCCCGCACACAAGGCAGGAACCCGGCAGGAACCCGGAAGACGGGGACCGGTCGAACCCATGCAACCGAGGGGGGAACAGGATGGCCAAGCCCGATCGCGTGGACCCTTCTCCGCCGGACCTGCTGCCGCCGTGGCGCACCGAGGCGCGCGCGGCGCTCCAGGCGGAGGCGCGGGCCTTCGCCAGAGACGTCGTCATGCCACTGGCCGACGAACTCGACCCGCAGAAGGCGGAGATGCCGCGGACCCTCATCGACCGGATGGCGGCCAAGGGCTGGTTCGGCATCACCATTCCGGCCGAGCAGGGCGGCCTCGGCCTCGGGGTGTTCGAGTACTGCCTGGTATCCGAGGAACTGGCCCGCGCCTGGCTCTCGGTCGGCAGCATCCTGGCTCGTGGCCAGGGTCTCGGCACCCAGACTCTCGATCCGGAGCGGCGCCGGAGCCTCCTCGAGAAATCCGCCCGGGGTCAGTGGATCGGCAGCATCGCGCTGTCCGAGCCGACGGCGGGCTCCGATCTCGCCGGCGTGCAGACCCGGGCGGTGCGCGACGGCGACACCTGGGTCCTCACGGGAACCAAGCGCTGGGCGGGCTTCGCCAAGGCGGCGGACTTCGTCGAGGTTCTGGCCCGTACCCGCGACCCGGAGCCCGGCGAGCCGCGCTCGGCCGGTTTGGAGCCTTTCCTGGTGGTCAAGGAGCCCGGGACCTTCCCGCCCGGGATGACCGGACGGGTGATCGACAAGATCGGATATCACGGCTTCCTGACCTTCGAACTCGATCTCAACGGCGTGCGGGTGCCGGAGAGCGACCGTCTGACCGGGCTCTACGGAGACCAGGGCGCGGATGCGGATTCGGGTGGCTTCGCCTCGGTCCAGCGCGGCCTCAACATCGCGCGGGTGCACACGGCGGCCCGCGCGGTCGGCGTCGCCCGGGCGGCGATGGAGGACACCCAGGCTTACCTGCAGGAGCGTGAGCAGTTCGGTCACCCGATCGGCGATTTCCAGGCCCTGCGCTTCGCGCTCGCCGACATGGCGGCCGATATCGCGCAAGCACGCGCCTTCTGGAACCAGGTCGCGCATCTGCTCGATGCCGGCGAAGCGGCGGAGAGCGAATCGGCGATGGTCAAACTCGTCTGTACCGAGATGGCCGTGCGGGTGACCAACCAGGCGATGCAGCTCCATGGCGGCAACGGCTACACCACGGAGCGCCGGGTCGAGCGCTACTGGCGCGACGCGCGGCTGACCACGATCTTCGAGGGCACCAGCGAAATCCAGCGACGCATCATCAGCGACCGGATGCTGCCCAAGCCCTGAGACGCGTGACGCGGTGCTGACGAACCCCGACAGGTGTCAGCGCCCGCCCATCACCAGACGTAGCTTGTCGGCGAGATCCTCGCGCCGATACGGCTTGTTGAGGAGCGGCAGGTCCACGGGGACACCCTGCTCGCCGAGCGCCGAGCCGGTATAGCCGGAGGCGAGCAGCACCCGCAGGCCGGAACGCAGGGTTCGCGCATGGGTGGCGAGTTCGACCCCGTTCATACCACCCGGCATCACCACGTCCGAGAACAGGATGTCGATCCGCTCCGGCCCCTTCAGACGCTCCAGCGCCTCGGCCGCATGCGTGGCGGTGAGGGTGCGGTAGCCGAGTTCGGACAGGCTCTCGACCGCCATTTCCAGAACGGCCGCCTCGTCCTCGACCACCAGAACGACCTCGCCCTCCACCGCCCGGCGCAGGGGCAGGAGTGCGTCGGTGCGCAGGCTCGCGATTGCGGGCTCGGCCGAGCGCGGCAGATCGATGGTGATGGTGGTGCCCTGGCCGGGCGCGCTCGTGACGCGGACCTGACCGCCGCCCTGGCGGGCGAAACCGTAGACCTGGCTCAGGCCGAGGCCGGTGCCCTTTCCGACATCCTTGGTGGTGAAGAACGGCTCGAACACCCGCGCGGCGGTGGCCGCGTCCATGCCGAGGCCGGTATCGATGACGCAAACGCGGACATAGTTTCCCGGCGTCAGGTCGGACAGGGCGCCGCGGCGCTCCGGCGTCACGGCGAGGTTCTGGGTCCGGATCGTCAAGGTGCCACCGCCCGGCATGGCATCGCGCGCATTGACCGCGAGGTTGAGGATGGCGCTCTCGAACTGGCCGGGATCGAGGCGGACCGGATCGAGGGCCGCGTCGAGATCGAGGATCAGGGCCACGGTCTCGCCGACCGCGCGCTGAAGCAGGCCCTGGAAGTCCTTCAGCAGATGGTTGGGATTCACGGTCTCGGGCCGCAGCACCTGCCGCCGCGAGAACGATAGCAGTTTCTCGGTGACCTCGGCCCCGCGCCGCGCCGCGGTCATCGCCGAGGTCGCGAGGCGCTCAACGCGCTGCGCGTTGTCCGGTCGGCGCACGATCATGTCGAGATTGCCGACGATCACCGTCAGGAGGTTGTTGAAGTCGTGGGCGACACCGCCGGTGAGTTGGCCGATCGCCTCCATCTTCTGCGACTGATTCAGGCGCTGCTCGGCCTCGCGCCGATCGGTGGTGTCGATGACCACCCCCGCCAGGGTGGCGGGACGGCCGTCGGCGCCGCGATAGAGGCGGCCGCGCACGTCGATCCAGCGCTCGGCGCCATCGCCGGCTCGGGTGATCCGGCACTGGAAGCAGAGCGTGGACTCATCCTCCGCCCGTGCCAGGGCGGCCTCCACCAGGGCGCGGTCCTCAGTCACCACATGGCCGATGAAGTCGGCGAGGCCCCAGCGCGGCAAGAGACTGTCGTAGCCGAAGATGCGGTCGTGGCGCAGGGTGCGCCGGGCCTGCCCAGTTGCGAGATCGAGGGTCCAGTCGCCCATGTCGGCGGCCTCGAGCGCCACCGCGAAGTTGTCGCGTGCGATCTCGAGTTCCGCCCGCTGGCGCTCGCTCGCCTCGGCCGCCGATTCGGCCGCGCCGTACAGAATGTCGACCTCGCGCAGATAGACCCCGAGGACGATGATCCCGGCCATCAGGGCTTCGAGCCGCCCGGCGAACCAGCCCACCGTGCCGCGCGCCGCCCCCACGAGGGTGATCAGGTTGTCGAACACGAGGAGCAGCAGCGAAACCGCGAGCCAGAGCTGGAGCACGCTGCGCAGGCGCGTCGTCCAGCACAGGGTGGCCAGCGCTGCAACGGTCAGGACAACGACTCCGGGGCCGATGCCGGAGGTTGTCAGAAGCCAGTACTTGTCGCCCTCGACGCTGCGCGGCAGGTAATCGACATAGTCGGTGATGATCCAGGTCAGCGCGGCGACGACGGCCGTCACCGCCAGGGCTGTCAGGCCGCCGGCCCGGGCGACGCGATGGCTCGGCACGGCGCGCGGGCGCTGATCGCCCTCCATGATCGCATACGGAAGGGCGAAGAGCGGCGGCGCGAGATGCCACAGGGTCCAGAGCCAGGTCGTGGTGCCGGGACCGGACCCGATGATCCGCCCGGGGCCGAACAAGCCCGGAAAGGTCAAGAGCTGTATCGCGACGATCTCGGTGGTGCAGAGGCTGCCGGCGGCCAGTACCAGGAGCGGGACCGAGCGGGTCCGCCTGAACTGCGCGAAGAACAGGCATGTGGTGACGGCGTAGACCGTGATCAGCGCAGCCTGATAACTGGGAACGAAGCCCGGCATCGCCCCGATGGGATCGGCCGCGATGGGCAGGAGCGCGAGGGTCAGGACACCGAAAGCAAGAGAGACGACCGCCGCGAATCGGGTCTGGAGGCGCGTCGGTCCGGCATCCGCGAAGGTCGAGAGGCCTGAAACACCAGCGTTTTTCGGCACGGTCTACCTCCTGGCCGCACGTCACAGGCGAATCGCCCGGCCGCCAGGACCAAAGCTGGTGTACCACCGATGAGCTTGGTCGCACACGGTCCGGGCAACCCCGGATGTCCGTCGATTATTTGAAAGAGGACACGCTGTTGCTACGCGGCGACAGGCTGTTGCTACGGGGCGAATGCCATTGCGCAGATCCCCACCGACCACGAATCGCGTTTCATGCATGTTTCGAGGCGGAATCCGAAAAGACGAATACTTGATCTGCAAACCTTGGTATAATGGCGTCGACCCAAGGAATCACAGCGATGATCCGCTGTATAATATCGCGCCTCTCTAGGTTGGCTAGGATGTGAGCACGAACCGAGGACTGGCGACACGAAGTGCTCAGTCCACGGATCGCTCTCGGAACCACCATCCAATCGGAGACATCCCATGATCAAGCAGCTCGCCACCCTCGCGGTTCTCCAGCTCGGCCTCGTCGCCCCCGCCTTCGCGACGCCGATGCATCACCCGGTCGCCACCCGGCAGGGCGCCGATATCGCCACGACCGGTTCGCTCCCGACCGACAGGGCGCCGCAGGCCGGCCGAAGCCTCGACAGCTCGGCCAAGGGCGGCAACGCCGACGAGACCAATCATGCGGTCCCGAATTTCGGCACGACGTCCGGCGGCCCCGCCTTCTGACTCCCGTCCAGTCCGGCCCGCCGCCGCGCGGCATCTCCAGGGAGACCGACCATGAACCTGCTCGTCCGGCCCTTCCTCGCAGCCGCCCTGGCCCTCGGGTCGACGGCACCCTTCGCCCAGACCTACACACCCCCGGCGGGGCTCGCCGCCGCCGGGGCACCGGGGGGCCAGACCGCCCGAACCCCGGCGACACAGGATCGGGGGGGAGGGCGCCCCGCGCCGCCATCACGGCCTCCTGCGCACCCACCCGTGACGGGAAGCGAGTCAGGGATCCGGATGTAGGAAGGCGTGGACCGCCTGGACAACCACCGAGCCCTCGCCGACGCCGGAGGCGACCCGCTTCACCGAGCCCGCCCGGACGTCGCCGACGGCGTAGAGGCCGGGCACGACGGTGGCGTAGGGCGACGTGGCCGGTAGCCCGTCCCGGTTCATCCCCGTCGGCACGAAGCCCTTCGGATCGAGGGCGAGGCACTCCGCCAGCCATCCGGTGTTCGGCACCGCGCCGATCATGACAAAGATGTTCCCGATCGGCCGGGTCTCACCGAGGCCGGTCGACCGGTCGCGCCACGTCACCGACGTCAGCGTATCGTCGCCGTGCAGCGCCTCGATCTCGGTCCGGGTATGCAGGGTGATGCGCGGCGACGACGCGATCCGACGCACGAGATAGTCCGACATGGTGGCGGCCAGCCCGTCCGCCCGCACCAGGAGATGGACGTGCGCCACGGTGCGGGACAGGAACATCGCGGCCTGACCGGCCGAGTTCCCGCCGCCGACCACGATCACCTCGGCGCCCGTACAGAGCTGCGCCTCCATGGCCGTGGCGGCGTAATGAATGCCCTGGCCCTCGAAATGGGCGTAGCGCGGCAAGTCCAGCCGGCGATAGCGCGCCCCCGTGGCAGCGATGACCGCACGGGCCGGAACGCTTCCGCCGTCCTCCAGGACCACCCGGAAGGCCGAACCGCCGCAATCGAGCTGCGCCGCCATGCGGGAGATCGCGAGCCGCGCCCCGAATTTCTGCGCCTGGACCTGGGCCCGACCGGCGAGCGCCTGGCCCGAGATGCCGGTGGGAAAACCCAGATAGTTTTCGATTTTCGAGGAGGTCCCGGCCTGCCCGCCCGGGGCCATCCCCTCGATCACGATGGTGTCGAGTCCCTCTGAGGCAGCATAGACGGCGGCCGCGAGGCCCGCCGGACCGGCGCCGATCACCGCCACGTCGTAGATGCGGCCCGGGTCGAGGGCTTCGGTCAGGCCGAGCGCATCCGCCAGGGCCGCGTTCGAGGGATTGCGCAGCACGGCCTCGCCCGGGGCGATCACCACCGGCAGGTCGGCTGCCGTGAGGCCGAACCCCTGGAGGGCGTGCCGGGCCTCGGGGTCGAGGGCGATGTCGAGAATGCGGTGGGGATAGGCGTTGCGAACGAGGAAGCGTTCGAGACGCAACGTTTCACGGTGATGGCCAAGGCCGATCAGCACCACGCCACCCCGTCCGTGCCGGATCAGTCCGACCCGGCGCAGGATGAACGCCCGCATGATGATCTCGCCGATATCCGGCTCCGCCGTCACCAGGCGGCGGAAGTCGCTGCGCGGGATGCGGACCACCCGCGTCTCCACGGCGGCCCGGCCCGAAACCAGGATCTCGCGATCGTTGAGCAGATCGAGCTCGCCGGTGAACTGGCGGGCGGTGTGCACGGTGAACACCGTGGCGGCCCCCGCATGATCGGTCTCGAACATGTCGACCTGACCCGAGAGGACCAGGAAGAAGTCCACGCTGCGCTGGCCGCGCGAGAACAGCAGCGTCCCGGCCGCAAGGATCTCCTCGGTGCCATAGGCGGCCACCCGCTGCGCCATTTCCGCGCTCAGGTGGGGAAAGGTCTGCGCGGAGCGATCGTCGCCCCCGGCGTCCGCTGCCACATTCGTAGGCGCCGAATCTTGGGGCGCCGAATTCGTGTCGGTCACGTCAGCGCACTCCGTGTCTTCGAACGCGGTGTTTTAGATCCGGTGGAGCGCTCGGGCCACGCCTGATCCGCGCGCCGTCCCGCCGGGTCGGTGCGAGCGAGGCTGGACGACGGCGTCGCGTCGCGCTTGTCCGATCGCGCGTCGTTTTGTACGGAGCCGCCCCCATCGAGGCGTGGGGTGATCCGACGCGGAACGCGCCCGGACACAGGGATTGGATCGTCCAATCTGCAGGCGGAACATGCAAGATTCGCAGCCCTGTCAGGATCGAGGACAGGGGATCGGCTGCCGGTTCCGGCAAGCCCGGGGGGAACGGAGCGAACGCATGCGGACGCAGACCCGAGAGGCGGCGCGCCGAAGGGCGCGGAGGCGTGTGCCGTGAAGGTTGTGCGTCGAGTTTGGCTGTGGTCGGTCGTCCCGAGCCGACGGAGACGCACGCTCATCCCGAGCAGGCGCGCGAGGTTTCGATGGACGCGCGCCTCGTAGCCGGTCCATCCGCTCTCGGCACCGGCGATGAAGGCCGCGGACGCCTGAGAGGCCTCGGCGCGCTCGCGCTCGGCTGTGCGGCGGCGCTGTTCCTCATCGATGCGTTCACCCCGCTGGAGGGGGCGGTGGCCGTCCTCTACGTCGTCGTCGTGCTGATGGCGGCGCGGGCCTTCGAGCGGAATGGCGTCATCCGGGTGGCGATCGGCTGCCTGATGCTGACGGCGGTGGCCTACCTGCTGTCGCACGACCCGCTCGACCGCGATTCCGCATTGCTGCGCGCGTTCGTCAGCCTCGCGGCGATCGGGGTGAGCACTCTGCTGGTGCTGCGCAACCAGGCGACCGCCACCATCCTGGCCGAGCAGGCCGAACTGCTCGAACTCACCCACGACCCGATCTTCGTGCGCGCGCCGAGCGGGATCGCGACGTTCTGGAACCGGGCGGCGGAGGATCTCTACGGCTGGCGCCGGGACGAGGTTCGGGGCCGGCGGGTCCACGCGCTGCTGCGCACCGTCTTCCCGGACGGGGAGGCGGCGATCCGAGCCGAATTGATGCGAACCGGGCGATGGGAGGGCGAGTTGGTCCAGTCCGTCCGGTCGGCGGCCAAGGTGGTGGTCGAGAGCCGCTGGTCGCTCCAGCGCGATGCGCGCGGCGAGCCGGTCGCGATCCTGGAGACCAATACCGACATCACGGAGCGCCGCCGCGCACACGCAGCTCTGGTGCAGAGCGAGCGTCGCTACCGCACCATCTTCGACAGCGCGCGGGTCTCGATCCTGCAGCAGGATTGGCGAGCGGTCCGGGCGGCCCTCGATGCGCTCCCGGCCGAGACGGGCGCAACGCTCGGGACCTATCTCGACGGGCATCCCGAGATGGTTCGCACCCTGCGCCGCAGCGTCACCATCGTCGAGGCGAACGCGGAGATGCGGCGCCTGATCGGAGCCGGGGAGGAAGCGGCGCCCCCCCGCACCCTCGACGCGTACCTGCCCGACGACGAGCCGACCTTCGCCGCTTCCCTGGCCGCACTCGCGCGCGGCGACGCGTTCTTCGAGGGCGAGACGGCGATCCTGACGCTGTCGGGCGCACGGGTGCCGATCCTGTTCGGCATCACCTTCCCCTCCGAGCCCGGAGGGTTCGAGTGCGTGCTGGTCTTCGCGGTCGACATCACCGAGCGCAAGCAAGCCCAGGAAGCGCTCCTCGCCGTCCAGGCCGAGCTGGCTCACGCCGCGCGCGTCACCACGCTCGGCGAACTGACTGCCTCGATCGCCCACGAGGTGAACCAACCCCTGGCGGCGATCGTCACCAATGCCGAGGCGGCCCTGCGCTGGCTTCGACGGGACGTTCCAGACCTGATGGAAGCCGCATCGGCCCTGCGCCGGGTCGTGGCGAGCGGCACGCGCGCGGGCGAGATCGTGTCCCGCATCCGCACCTTCCTGGCCAAGGCACCGCCCCCGCGCGACTGGATCGACCTGCGCGAGATGATCGACGAATCGGCCCAGTTGCTGGAGCGTGAATTGGCGCGCAGCGGCGTGCGCCTGATGCGAGAGCTGGCATCCGATCTGCCCGCCATCCTGGGCGACCGGGTGCAGGTGCAGCAGGTGCTGATCAACCTGATGATCAATGCCGTGCAGGCCATGGCGACGGTCGACGACCGTCCCCGTCGTCTCATCCTCCGGGTCGCAGCGGACGCGGCGGCGGTCCGCGTCACCGTGGCGGACAATGGCGCGGGCATCCCGGATGAGGTCGTCGAGCAGGTGTTCCGACCCTTCTTCACCACCAAGCCCGACGGGATGGGCATGGGGCTGGCGATCTGCCGCTCGACCATCGAGGCCCATGGCGGTCGCCTCTGGGTCTCCGGCCACGAGGGGCCAGGCGCCGCCTTCCACTTCACGATCCCCACGACGCCCGGGAGGCGTTCATGAGACGCAACGGCGCAACGGAACCCGCCGGCTCCCCGGCCGCGCCCCCCACGGTGTTCGTGGTGGACGACGACAGCGATCTCCGGGACGCACTCTCGGGCCTCCTGCGCTCGGTCGACCTGCCCTGCCTCAGCTTCGGCTCGGTGACGGATTTCCTCGCCGCGCCACGCCCACCGGGCGGGGGCTGCCTCGTGGTCGACGTCCGGCTGCCGGGGGTGAGCGGCCTCGACTTCCAGGATCAGATGAGCGCGTTCGGGATCGACCTGCCGATCATCCTGATGACCGGGCACGGCGACATCCCGATGTCGGTGCGGGCGATGAAGGCCGGAGCGGTGGATTTCCTGGCCAAGCCCTTCCGCGAGCAAGACCTGCTCGACGCGATCGCAGCCGCCCTCGCGCGCGATTCGCATCAGCGCAGCGCCCACGCGGCCCTGGACGGCCTGAAGGGCGATTACGAGACCTTGACGCCGCGCGAGCGCGAAGTGATGGCGCAGGTCACCGCCGGTTTGCTCAACAAGCAGGTCGCGGGCAATCTCGGGCTCAGCGAGATCACGGTGAAGATCCATCGGGGCCAGGTCATGCGCAAGATGAAGGCGCGGTCGCTGGCCGATCTGGTCCGTAGCGCGGAAGCCCTCGGCATCTCGCAGGGCCGAGATCGACCGGGAGCGTCATCGCTGTGGCCGCGACGGTCTCCGAGGATGGAGGGCGAGACCCCGGCCTGACGGCAAACCTCCGTATGATTTCCAGCGGCGATGCCGAAGCCCATATCAGAGCATGGGCCAACGCCTCCGGATCGCCGTGACCGGGCAGCAAACCCGGGGGTCAAGCCATGCCAGCAGTGCCGGTGATCGCCATCGTGGACGATGACGAGGAGGTGCGGATCGCCACCGGAAGCCTGGTTCGCTCCCTCGGCTACACAGCCCGCATCTACGCCTCCGGACGCGCCTTCCTCGAGTGCCGTGACGCGCCGGTGCCCGACTGCGTCCTCACCGACGTGCAGATGCCCGGAATGTCGGGCCTGGAGATGTACCAGGGCCTGCTCGCCCGCGGCGCGACGGTGCCGGTGATCTTCATGACGGCGTTCCCTACCGACCGCCTCCGCGACACCCTTCTGGCTGCCGGCGCCAGCGACTTCCTCAAGAAGCCCTGCGACGGGACCGAGATCATCCGGTCCCTGCACCGCGCCCTGCACACCGGGACCCGATCCACCTGAGCCGCTCCTGCCGGACGGAATCGCGCCGCGACGCGCGCCCCAGTCAGGCGGGAATCCGTTGCCCGTCCCAGGCAAAGACGCCGCCCGAATCCGGGGGATTCAACCCGTCGAGCACCGCCAGGAGGTGGGCCGCGCTAGCCTCCGGTGTGAACAGACCCGGAGCCCCGGCATCGGGCCGGAACGGCCGGGACAGGCCGGTCGCCACCGTTCCGGGATGGAGGCCGGCCACGATCGCGTCGGGATGGGTGCGCTTCGCCTCGATGGACAGGGTCCGGAGGATCTGGTTCAGGGCCGCCTTCGAGGCACGATAGGCGTACCAGCCGCCCAGGCGATTGTCGTCGATCGACCCTACCCGCGCCGACAGGGCGGCGAAGACGCTGCGTCCGCTCCGGGGCAACAGCGGCAGGAAGTGCTTGGCCACCAGGGCAGGACCGATGGTGTTGACGGCGAATACCGTCGCCATGGCGGCCGGGTCGAGGGTGCGGATCGCCTTCTCGGGTACCAGTCCAGTCTGATGCAGGAGGCCCGTGGCGACGATGACGAGCCCAACCGGTCCGCAGCGCGCCACGCGCTCGGCCGCGGCAGCAATCGAGGCCTCGTTGGTCACATCCACGCAACCGTAGCGGACCGGTTCGGGGACGACATCCCCCAGGGCGGCTCCCGCACGGGACAGGGCGAAGACGCTAGCGTGCTCCCCACGCAGCGCGAGAGCGCCGACGAGCGCGCGGCCGAGCCCCCCGGAGGCACCGATCACCACAGCGCTGGCCATAGCTTCATTTACCATGTCAATTTTGCTGGAACCGTTCGGACACCTTCGACGTTTCGGGGCGGAATCCGATGCGTCTCGAGCAGGTCCGGGGAGCTGGTGAGACGCTATGGCTGCACAGGCTCCAAGGGTAGATGAATGAGTACATCCTCGGCGTCGCACCCGGGTTCTGCACGGTTTCATCGTATTCGGCATCGCGAACGGGCCGCGCCGCGCGCGGCGGGTCCGGTGAGTTCGGTGGGGAACGCACGACGCCCGGATTTAGTGGTGCCGGAGCCCGTGGGATGGAACCCACAACGCTTGTTCGAGGCCCCGGCGGGCGGAACCGGCACTTTCCATCCGGTCCTTCGGCCTCGCTGAGCATCAGGCTCTTCCAGCCTGGGTGGATCGCTACGAGCGGCAAGGTTGATGGAGATCACGAGAGACGTGACAGGATTTCGCCGCGTTTGTCTGACACTGCGTTCTCGTTATCGTACGTAGAAAATCGATTTCCCCTCAACGCCTATGAACAAGCACACCGACAGCGCCGCACTTGATCAAATGACACCCTTCTAACCCATTATCGTTACAACAGAGATTCGGCCATCGAAAGCAATCGAACAGTCAATCAAAACTTTCGATCGTAAGCCGTCTCGGTATAAAAAGTGGCACCATTGTTCATCACCTGCTCTGACATTGCCTCTCTGTCCCAAAATACGCCTGCACGTATTTTTTTATGGTGCGGCCATCGGCGTGTTTCTGCTATGGGACCCGCAACAGCGCTCCCGAACGTCCAAAAATGGCGCGAAATTCCTAAATTCGATGTGGCACGAATTTCGCTGAAATTGGCCAACTTCTGATTAACTGCTGTTCGAAAGGACACCGATATGAAACGGGATGATTACGTGGCGGCAGAACAGTCGAACCTTGCGTATCCTCTCAGCCAGACCCAGTCTCGTCACATCGGTTTGGCGGCAAAGCGCAGTGTGGATGTCTCGATCGCCCTGATCACCCTATTCCTTCTCCTTCCGCTGATGGCCGTACTTCTGGTCGCGGTCTGGGCTCAAGATGGTAAATCGCCAATCTTCCGTCACCGCCGCATCGGCCTTGGCGGACGGACCTTCGATTGCCTCAAGATCCGGTCAATGATGGCCAATGGTGATGCCCTGCTTCAGGAGCATCTTGCGCAAAGCCGCTCTGCTCGTGCGGAATGGGACGCAACCCACAAACTCACGAACGATCCGCGGATCACCCCGCTCGGTCATATCCTCCGCAAGACCAGCCTCGACGAGTTGCCCCAGCTGATCAACGTCCTGAAGGGCGAGATGAGCTTGGTCGGTCCCCGGCCCATCGTGCAGGCAGAGGTTGCCCGTTATGGTGCCGCCTTCCAGACCTGCTTCTCGGTCACGCCCGGCGTCACCGGACTGTGGCAGGTGTCCGGTCGCAGCAACTGCTCCTATGCCGAGCGGGTCGAGATGGACCTTGCCTACGCCCTGGACTGGTCGTTCTCACGCGATCTTTCGATCCTGGTCCGCACGGTCCCGGCCGTGCTCGCCCAGCGCGGAAGCCGCTAAGCGCGCCACGCCCGATCGCGCCGACATCTCATCTGCGCGAGATGTCTCATCCGCGCGATCGGATGTTCCATACCCCTCGCCATCCCGCCTTGGACGACGACGGAACGGCGAACCGGGCCGCGTGAACGAGGGACGCGAACCCGGTTCGCCGGCCATCCCTCGCATGGGGGCGGGCAGGGGACGGCACGACAAGCTTGAGCGTTCGATGTTGCTCGGGTGTTTCAGTTGCAGCCGTTGCAGATCCCGCTGGTGATCTCCGAATCCTTCTTCTGCTGCGGCGTGCGGCGTTCCGGTTCGCCGGACATCTCAGGCCCCGCGGTACTGCCCGGGGGCTTGGTCCGCCCGACGCTCGACGTGTTGGGTGCGGTCGTGGTGGACAGGGCTCCACCGCCCGTCCCGGTCTGAGCCGGGTTTTCCGCTCGCGCCAATCGCGTCCCGATGATGGCGAGCGGCAGAACCAAGGCAAGCGCAGCCTTGATCAGCACAATCTTCGTGGCCATGAACCTTTCTCCTTTCGCGCGCCAACCGCGCGCGCGCCGGATCGGTTCATGCAGGCACGGAGCTTGGGCGCTTCGAGCCTGCGGCGACATCTACCAGCGAGTGGTCACGGAGCCCGTAATGCGGCGGCCATCACCGTAGCTGTAGCCGGTATAGCCCGCGAGCAGCACGCAGGTCCCGACATAGACCCGGTCGAACAGATTGTTGGCTGCAACCTGGAAGCGCCAGCTGTCATAGGTGTAGCGGTTCGAAGCATCGGTGAGGACGTAGCCCTTCACCGGGACCGTATTCTGCGCGTCCGCGTAGGTATCGCCGATGTAGCGCAGGCCGACGCCGAAAACATCACCGATCTGCACGGTATTCTCGAGCCAGTTCGATCTCAAGATGCTGAGTATCCGGCTCGGACGCCCACAAACCGCGCGAAGGCAGGCCGGCATCGTGACCCACGTTCAGCGCCCTGAGCGAGTTCAGCGGGTGAATCCTGGTGTTGCGCTGGATCGTCCCCACGATCTCGAAGCCACGTATTCGATCTCGCCGATCTCGTAAGAGGTCTACGACCCTCTCAAGACCCACCGTGGCCTCACGCCCTACGAAGCCAGCTGCAAGGAACCACCGAGCCTAGCCGCTTTCCGTCAAACCTGCTTCACCCAATGCCGGGACCAAACAATCGCGCAGGTCTGCCTCCAGGTCTGTCAGGGTCGCCGTTCAACGACCTTGCACAGCGTAGGGCTCGGCCTCAAACGCCCTCGAAGCTTGCGGGACGAACCGCGAAAATTGCCCCTCCCTCGAGCCGAGAATGGATTTGACACCCGGGGACTGCTCCCAGTGCATGGACTGGACGCGCGTGGCCAAAGTCTTCGCAGATGCCGGCCACGCAGCTCAACGACCCGCAACCGCCCCGATCATCGCCGGAGGCATCGTGGATAAAAGCTCTGATCGGTTGGGCTTCGCCGCCCATTCGGACCGCTGCGTCGTTGAGGGCTTCTTCGTCTGGGTCATTGGCAATCGCCGCCTTCGGAAGGAACCGGGATCACCCTTTGCTTCAGCCCAGGCTTTCCTCAACGCCGGGGCGGTCCGAGACCTGTACTCCTGCGAAGCAGCAAACATCTGGCGCCCGGACAAAGGCCGGCAATTCGAAAAATGCGGGAAAGCCGTGGCAGATTGAGCGCGTCGTCCCACAGACCCTTCGACGAACCACGGTGACCGCAACGAAGGTTGAGTGCGATGACAGTGATGACGGCCTTGCAGGATTCCGGCTGGACGATGTGTCTGCGGCGTGGAGTTGTCCTGACAATCACAGGCCTGATTTTGATCGGGACTGTCGCCATCACCGCCCCGGCGGTAGCGCAGGACGCTGAGGCACCCGCGGCAACCGTTGCGGGCACGATCAATCCCACCGCAGCCGTACCGCCATCTCCGGCTGGTGCGACCGTGCCGGCCCTGCCCGTGGCAACGAGCGCACAGCTCCCGGTGACAGACAAAGCGACCGAGGCTGCCCACGATCTCTCGCCGATGGGGATGTTCCTGCACGCGGACATGGTCGTGCGGGCCGTCATGGTAACCCTTCTACTGGCTTCGGTGGTGACCTGGGCCATCCTCTTGGTGAAGACGCTGAGCCTACACTTCGCCAAGCGCGAGATCCGCACCAGCCTCAAGGCACTCCGGTCGGTGGCGAATCTGGCAGAGGCAAACGATTCGGTCCGCCGCGGCGTCGGAGCGCTTCTTCTGGTGGAGATCGAGGGGGAGGTCGCCCTGTCTCAGGGGTTACCCAGCGAAGGTATCAAGGAGCGGGCCGCCATGGCGCTGGTCAGGATCGAGGCCATGGTTGGCAAGCGGATGGCGTCCGGCACCGGGATCCTGGCGACGATCGGTTCGATCGGTCCGTTCGTCGGCCTGTTCGGTACGGTCTGGGGCATCATGGGCAGCTTCATCGGCATCGCCAACTCGAACACCACCTCTCTTGCGGTGGTGGCGCCTGGCATCGCCGAAGCATTGCTGGCCACCGGCATCGGGTTGGTCGCGGCGATTCCCGCGGTCGTGATCTACAACGCGCTGACCCGCTCCATCACCGGCTACCGCGCCCTGGTCGGCGATGCCGTTGCGCTGACCATGCGCCACCTGTCGCGTGATCTCGATGGTCGCGAGCGGGTGACCTACAGCCGCCCGTCCGGCCTTCGCCTGGCGGCGGAGTAGGCGCATGGCCGTCAATCTGGGATCGAACGACGGCGGCGATCTCGTCGAAAACGCCGAGATCAACATCACGCCCTTCATTGATGTGATCTTGGTGCTGATGATCATCTTCATGGTGGCGGCGCCGCTCTCGACCGTCAGCGTCCCCGTGGAACTGCCGACGTCGTCGGCTCAACAGCAGCCGCGGCCTGACAAACCGGTCTACGTCAGCATCAAATCCGATCTCTCCGTCACCGTGGGTGAAGACACGCTGGCCCGGGCCGATCTCGGCACCGCTCTCGACGGGGCGACCAAAGGCAACAAGGAAGAGCGAATCTTCCTGCGTGCCGACAAGGGCGTGCCCTATGGCGAACTGATGCAGGTGATGAACCTGTTGCGCGGAGCGGGCTACCTGAAGGTCGGCCTGGTTGGGCTGGAGGAAATGGCCGGCGGAGCGCAGCCATGATGCATCCGCCGCCCGAAGCCTTCCTTCAGGCCATCGAGCAGCGTCGCTGGGAACTGGAAAGATCCGAGAGATCCTCGGCTGTCCGGGTCCTCGGCTGGGCGGTCGCCGTTTTCCTGACGCTCGCCGCCCATGTCGGTCTCTACCTCGCTTTGACCTACCAATCCGAAACGCCGTCCGTTCCGCCGGAACAACCGGCGGCGATCATGATCGATATGTCGCCCGAGCCCACCGTCGCGAAGTCCGATCTCGACAACGCCAAGGATGGCCCTGTGGCCCCGGATGCGCAGGAGACGCAGCCGGAAACGCCCGACGAGCCCCCGCCGCCCGATCCGCCGGCAGCTCTTGCAGCGCCGCCGCCCCCGCCTCAGGTCGTGTCGCAGGCCGTACTTCCACCTGAGGTCCCGAAGGAGGTCAGCCCGCCGCAGCAAAAGCCGCCGGAGAAGAAGCATCCCGAAAAACCGCAGCCTCGGAAGAAGCCGGTTCCGAAACACCCCGTTCACAAGAAGCCTGAACCAAGCCCGGCATCCCGGAGTGGCGGTGGTCCGAAGTCGGACCAGCAGAATGCGAATCGGACCGCTGCCTCTGCCGCAGGCTCCGCAATCAGCCAAGCGTCGCGCGCGACGTGGCAGAACGAGATGCGGGCCCGGATTGTCCGTGCCAAGCGCTTTCCGCCCGCGGCTGCCGGTGCGGTTGGGGTGGCAGTGGTGAGCGTCACGTTCGCGTCCAACGGCAGCGTGACCGCGGCCCGTCTTATCGCGTCGTCCGGCAATGCGGCCCTCGATGCCGAGGCGGTTGCCGTGATGTATCGGGCAGCGCCTTTCCCGCCACCGCCCGGCGGTCAGGCGATGACGCAGACGATCCCGCTCAACTTCAGCCGCCGGTAGCGAACCGGTGGTTTTCCGGAACCAGGATTCGATCGTCCGCCGGGCGTCGTTAGAAAAACCCCGAGCAGCACAAGATCCCGAACCAGAAACGAGCAGCAATGCCTTCGCATCCGTCCAACCTCCCGACAACCGCAGCGACGCCGGACGCAGCCGTCTCGGTTTCGAAGTTCAGGCTTGAGAACGGGATGCAGGTCGTGGTTATCCCGGATCGACGCAGCCCGATCGTCACTCACATGATCTGGTATCGCACCGGCTCGACGGACGATCCGCCCGGCCAATCGGGACTGGCCCATTTCCTCGAACACCTGATGTTCAAGGGCACCGCGACCTATCCGGCCGGTGCCTTCAGCGATCTCCTGACCTCCCTGGGCGCCGAGGAGAACGCTTTCACCGGCTGGGACTTCACCGCCTACCACCAGCGGATTCCCAACGAATATCTTGCGACCTGCATGGCCTACGAAGCCGACCGGATGTGCAATCTCGTCCTCGAAGAGGCCGCTGTGGCAACCGAGCGGGACGTGATTCTCGAGGAACGCTCCATGGTCGCGGATGCGAACCCGGCCGGACTGCTCGGGGAGGCTCTGGCGATCGCCGCAAGCCCCGCCCACCCATCGGGGCGCCCGATCATCGGCTGGCGCCATGAGATCGCTGGTCTGACCCGGGCAGATGCCCTGGCTCATTATCGACGCTTCTATACGCCTGAGAATGCGCTTCTCGTAGTGGCCGGCGATGCCGAGCCGGAGGCGGTGCGAGATCTCGCCGCCGAGATCTACGGCGCGATCCCGGCCTCGGGCGCTCCTCCCGAGCGCCGTCACCTGCAAGACCCGCCGAGCCGGGTCCATCGGCAGATCACCCTGGCTGAGACGACCGTCGGCGAGCCGCAGTTGACGCGGCTGCACAAGGTGCCGTCACCCACGGACGCAGTTCCGGGGCAAGCCGAGGCCCTGGAAGTGCTGGCCTTTCTGCTCGGCGGCGACGAAACCTCGATTCTCCATACTCGTCTCGTCGTCGAGGAGGCCCGTGCGACCCGCGTCGGGGCAGCCTATTGGGCGCTTCTCTTCCGCGGTCCCTCACGCTTCTACATCCACGGATCGCCCTCGGTCGGGACCACGCCCGAAGAGCTCGACCACGCAATCGATGCGCACCTCGACGACCTGCGAGTGTCCGGGTTCGAGGCATCGGCCGTCAAGCGCGCCAAGACTCAGCTCGTGGCCAGCGCTCTCTATGCCCGCGATAGCCAAGTCAGCCTCGCCAACTGGTACGGCATGGCTCTGTGCTGCGGCCTCACGCTCGACGATCTGGCAACTTGGCAGACCCGCATCGAGACAGTCGACACCGAGGCGCTCCAGCAGGCCCTCGCCCTTCTGGAACGGCGAGACACCGTCTCGGGCCATCTCATTCGTTTCCAAACGGCCTGCCCGAGCGTGCTGAACGGGGAAGACCTCTCGTCATGACGATTCACGTCACAACGTCCGGCAGGCCCCTGGCCGCCCGCGTTCGGTGCTTTCGCAGCCCTGGCGGCATCGAGGCCTGGCTCCTTGAGGACCACACGCTGCCGATCCTGTCGATGCAGTTCGGGTTTCGGGGCGGTCCCACGCTCGACCCAACGGACCGCTCGGGGACGGCGCGGATGCTTACTGGCCTGCTCACCGAGGGTGCTGGATCGATGGACGGCGGCGCCTTCCGCCAAGTCCTCGGGGATCGGGCGATCCAGCTGTCCTTCTCGGTCTGGAGCGACAGCCTGCGCGGTGAGCTCAAGACCCTTGCACGTGAAACGGAGGCTGCGTTCGAGCTGATCGGCCTCGCCTTGTGTGACCCGTGTCTGGCCGCGGATGACATCGTTCGGGTCCGAAACGCTTTGGAGGCGGATGTCCGCGCCAGCCTCAGCCGCCCGGATCAGGTCGTGAACCAGACCTTTGCCGCGCACGGCTTTGCCGGTCACCCCTATGGCCGGCCCTCGTCCGGCAATCTCGACAGCCTTCGGCGGATCGAGCGCGCGGACTTGGTAGCTCTACAGGCGCGCATGGTGACCCGCACCAACCTGGGCGTCGCCGTCGTCGGTGCGATCGGTCCCGAAGATCTCGGCCTCGCCCTGGATGGTGCCTTCGGGCAACTTCCGGCGGGTGTCCCCGTGCAGACGGCAGCGACCGCAATCCAGGGACTCGGCGAGCGCATCGTCAAACGGCTCGCGCTGCCCCAATCGACGATCCGATTCGGGCGGCCCGGCATCCCTCGCGCGGACGCGGATTTCGCCGCCGCCACCGTGGTGAACCACGCCTTGGGGGGGGACATGTCCTCCCGCCTGTTTCGCGAGGTTCGCAAGAAGCGCGGCCTTTGTTATGCGGTGGGAACCGCCCTTCAAGTTGTGGACGGCGCCGCCACCCTGGTGGGCAGGACGGCGACCGGCAACGATCGCGTCGAGGAAGCACTCGGTGTGATCGAAGACGAGCTTCGCCATCTGGCTCGGGACGGACTCGACGCACAGGAGATGGAGCGGGGCAAGGGCTATCTTATCGGCTCGTCCAAGCTGCGCCTCGACAGTTCGTCGGCCATCGCTGCCCTGCTTCTCGGGTTGCAGCTCGACGGGCGCGGGTTGGACTGGCCCGATACCCACAACTCGCGCATCGCCGCCGTGACGGCGGAGGACGCGCGGCGAGCCGCAGCGCGCCTGATCGGCGATGCTCGGATGCTCGTCGCGATCGCAGGAGATCCGACCGAACCGTAATCGCCGGGGCATACGCCGAGTCGGGCGGCTCGGCGGCACTTCGGCATCGGGAAGCCGAAATCAGTGTCAAAATTTGGCAAATCCGGGCGGCACCGTCGTCTAATCGGGAGTGAAGGCCGTGAGATCCATCGTCATAGTGAGCCTGGGGCTGATCCTCGCATCCCCAATCACGGCACAGGCGCAAGTCGCTTCAAGCAAACCGCTTATTCCCGGGGCACCTGTTCAAACACAGACCGGAACTGGGCGGTCCGGCTCCGCGAGTGCAACGCTTCTCGAAACGCCCGGCGCGGCTCCATCCGCTCCGAGCGGTTTCGATCCACCCGGCCAGAAGCCGCCACGCCCGGATACGGCAATCGGACCTGATCTCGTCGCCTACATCTTTGCGCCGGTCGGGAAGATCGTCGGACCGATCACCGAGGGCCTCCACGTCTTCGACGCATCTCTTGCGCCGATCAACGCGGTTCTGCTCCCGCTGACCGGTCCTCATGACCCTGCACCCGAAGTCGCACCGGCCTCCGCGCCGGTCTCGCCTGTGGCGGAGGCGGTTCCGACAACGCGCGGGCCACGCAAGTAACGGCCCGCTCGACCATTTGGCGCCGCCCGGTCCGCGTCCACTGACGGATGTGTGTTGCGACCAGGACGGCCGATTTCCTCGCGGCAAGGTCCCGAGAAAGGTTTCCCCCATGTCTTCTTCCGAGTTGCTCGTCGGCGATCCCGCACCCGCGATCGAAGTCGAGACGTTTCTGAAGGGCGAGCCGCTCACGGGCTTCGCTCCCGGCTGCGTCTACGTCGTCGAGTTTTGGGCGACTTGGTGCGGTCCCTGCGCGACCAGCATCCCGCACCTGACGGAGCTTCAGGCGCGCTACCCGAACGTTCCAATTCTCGGGGTCGCCGTGGGTTGGACAGACCTCATGGTGGTCGAGAGCTTCGTACGCGATTGGAATGACCGCATCGGCTACCGGATCGCCGTCGATCGGCGGCCAGAGCGAGAGGTTGGCCGGAGCCTGATGCGCGCGGCCTGGTGCGATGCGGCCTTCCAGAAAGGCGTACCGACGTCCTTCATTGTGGATCGGGCGGGCCGCATCGCATGGATCGGACATCCGATGGACCTGGATACCCCGCTCGCAGCCGTGGAAGAGGGACGCTGGGATCTCGCAGCCGCTGCCGACGCGCACCGATCACAGCTGGTACGCGAGAAGGTCCGCGAAGCTCAGGCCTTGGAACGGGCGGTGCGCGCTTGCTCCGAGATGGGCGACCGGGACGGCATGCTGCGGGCCTATGACGCGGCCTTCGCGACTGAGCCCGAACTGGAGCCGACTTATGGCTTCGGCAAATTCAAGCAATTTGCGCCTGGCGGTGAAGCCGCCCTGGTCTACGGGCAACATCTGATCACGCGGGCTGCCGCGAACGACATCAACACGCTCTTCAAAATTGGAATGAGTTTGACCCGACAGGGCGAAACCCTCAGGGAGCCGGTTTCCGAGCCGGCCGCGGCCCTGGCGATCCAGGCCCTGGATCGAGTTTGGTCCCTTGCCGGGTCCGAGCCGAACCCCCGCCTGCGGATGCGGCTGTCGGAGGCTTATGCATATGCCTTGCTGGCGGCCGGCCGGCGGGGGGAGGCGATGTCCTACGCAAGAGCCGCACTGGACGCCGGAAAGGCGACCGGAGCGAACGAGGAGGTGCTGGCACCGCTCCAAGCTCTTCATGAGCGGTGCGTGGCGGCGACTCCCTCCGTGCCGACGCCACCGCCGTCGATGATCTGCGACGGCGACAGTTGCCGTCTCGCCGATTCTTGATTGCCGCCCTCAAACGGTTCGGCGTCTTACCGCTCCGAGACTCCGCGACGCATGCCGGCAAGCCCGGAGGCACGCGACCCACAATTCCAAAGAGCAGCCTCAAACCTGCTCCTCAAGCTGCTGCGTTCCGCTATCGCTCCCTGCTTCTCCGGCAAAGACATGACGCTTCACACTTGGCTCGCCTTCGTGGCCGCATCCTGCCTCACCTTGGCGCTCCCCGGGCCGACCGCCCTCATCCTCCTCCGCTACGCCTCGTTGCCCGGACCCCGCACCCTTCCCTCCATCGTCGCGGGCGCGGTTCTGGGTGATACGTTCGCGCTGACCATCTGCAATTTCGGTCTGGGGACGCTACTGGCGGCCTCCTCCGATCTCCTCACGGTGTTGAAGATCGCGGCGGCGGCCTATCTGATCGGGCTCGGCCTCTCCAGCCTATTTGCCCGCCCCTCGATTCGCGTCGCACCGCCGCACCACACCCGCCGCCCCTTCGCCGGCGTCTTCCTGGTGACCGCCTTCAATCCCAAGGGCATCATCTTCTTCTGTGCCCTGTTGCCCCAATTCGTCGACGCCGCCCAACCTGTGCTGCCGCAACTCGCGATTTTGCAGGTGACGTTCTGCACGCTGTCCCTGGTCGCTGCCGTGACCTGGGTCTCCGCCGGACGCCTGCTGCGCCGAACGGCCGATCGATGGATCCGGCGCACGACAGGTCTGCTTCTCATCAGCACTGGTGTCGCGCAGGCGACCGGTCGGCTCGCATGAACCGGGGTGGCGAGGGCCGAGAGCCCGGAGCCGCCCTCCTGGGCTCCATCCGCGCTCCGGCGGTTCGGGCACGCGAATGGATCGCGGGCGCTATCGAGACGATCGAGGCCGATGTCAATCGGTCCGCGGACACACACCTGTTGCGGGTGCCGCTTCCAGCCTATCCCAGGATCAGCTTCTACATCAAGGACGAGTCGACGCATCCGACCGGGAGCCTCAAGCACCGCTTGGCCCGCTCGCTTTTCCTCTACGCCCTGTGCAGCGGCTGCATCGGCCCGGACACGACGATCGTCGAGGCCTCCAGCGGATCGACCGCGGTCAGCGAAGCCTATTTCGCCCAACTGCTCGGATTGCCGTTCATTGCGGTGATGCCGAGGGCCACCTCCGCCGAAAAAGTCGCCCAGATCGCCCGCTATGGCGGTCGCTCCCACTTCGTCGACACCTCGGGCGCCGTCTATGCTGAGGCCGAGCGGATCGCGGCCGCGTCTGGCGGCTACTACATGGACCAGTTCACCTTCGCTGAACGGGCGACGGACTGGCGCGGCAACAACAACATCGCGGAATCGATCTTCACCCAGATGTCTCATGAGACCGACCCGGTTCCGGCCTGGGTTGTCGTGGGCGCCGGCACCGGCGGTACCTCCGCCACCATAGGACGTTTCATCCGCTATCGCCGACTCGCGACACGGCTCTGCCTCGCTGACCCGGAAGCTTCGGTGTTTCACCGTCACCTTGCAGACCGCTCCGTACGCAGCCACGAGGGGGGAGCGTCGATCGTCGAGGGCATCGGCCGCGCACGCTGTGAGCTGTCGTTTCTTCCTGATCTGATTGATCGCAGCGAGGCGATCTCGGACGTGGGGAGCTTGGCCGCCGCCCGCGTCCTATCCGAGCGGCTCGGCCGCTCCTGCGGGGCGTCGACGGGGACGAACATGTGGGCGGCCGCGCGGATCGTCTCCGACATGGCGGCGGCGGGCGAGCACGGCTCCGTCGTGACGCTTCTGTGCGATTCCGGTGAGCGCTATCGCAGCACACATCTCGACCCGTACTGGTTGGCGGACCGCAATCTCGACCTTGCTGCCCCGCGTGCAGCGATGGAGGCCTTCTTCGACAGGGGCGTCTCGCCGGACCTAGCCCTGGCGGAGCGGAGCCGCTCCAGTACCGGACTGTGACTGCATCCATCCGGAAAATCTCAAGCTCGACTGTGGGAACTTGGGCGCCGGCTCAGACAACAAGGTGCGAACCAAGTTTGAGGGACGGCGATGTTCAATGTGTTAAGGCGATCAGCGTACCGGTCCGGTCTCCCGGTTGTCGCCGCCTTGATGAGCAGCGCGAGCCCGACCTATGCGGGCCTCGATACCCCGGTCGAGCTCGATATCCCCGCCGGAGACCTCGGCCGCACACTGATCGCGATTTCACGCCAGGGCGGGATCACGATTTCCTTTCCGCCTGAGATCGTCGCCGGCCGTAAGGCTTCGGCCGTGAAAGGACGGGTCGTCGTCCGGGATGCGCTGATGCGCGTACTCGGAGGAACGGGCCTCCGCCTCGTGCCGGGTTCGGGCGGTGGCGTGACCGTCGTCGCCGACCGCGGCACAGGCGTCAGCCCCCAGGGTCTCGGCGATATCGCGGCGATCGACGTGACCGACGAGAGTGCGGGTTCGCGGTTCAGCGACGTCGGCTTCCAAGCCGGCGATGCGGGCACGTCGTCGCGTCTCTCCGGCACGCCGACGAAGGAGTTGGCGAACACGATCACGACCGTGACGCAGAAGGTGATCCAATCGCAGGTGGTCACGAGTGCCGCCGAGGCGGCGCAGAACGTTTCGGGCGTAACGCTGGGAACCAGCGGCGATGGCCGCGCCAATTTCGTGATCCGCGGCTTCCAAACCCAGGGAGTGATGGTCGACGGCATCGGATCCTTCAACCGGAGTACGACTCTTTACGGTCAACCCCCGATCGACAACGTGGAACGCATCGAAGTCTTGAAAGGACCCAGTGCCATCCTGACGGGTGCGACCGTAGAGGGGGGCGGCGTGAACGTCACAACGAAGCGGCCGACCGAGTCGGTCATCCGCGACGCCACCGTGCGGTACGGTTCTTACGGCTACAAAACGCTCGCGTTCGATTTCGGTGGTCCCGTCGCCGACGCTCAGGGATTGACCTATCGCTTCGTTGCCTCGGGAAATGCGGCGGACACCAATTATGCAGGCTATCGCGATCCGCACGAATACCTCCTTGCACCCAGTGTCCGATGGACAGACGGGGTAACGACGTTGCTTGCGGGAATGAGTTACACGGATCAGGCGCGAGCGCCGAGCCAGTATACCTTCATCCCCATACAAGGGATGAACCCTCTTCATCCCATTCTTCGGCTTCCGAGAGGTGTCCCAAATATCAATCCGAATTTGGGCTACTCCACTAATCTGATCCAGCTTTTCAGCGAGCAGTCGCACGATTTCGGCGACATTTTGGGCTTCAACATCGTGCTCAACAATCGGCTCCGTTACGATACGTCAACGGATGCCTTGAATACGGGCTCTTGGATCGGCCGCCCGGGTAGAAATGGCACTTATAGCACCACTCAGACGCAGGCCAGTTATCAATTCTCTCGGTTGTTCGAACAGGTCGATCTGACTAGCACCTACGACGCAGGATTCGCGCGGCAAACATTGAAATTTGGCGTTGATTATTCCTCGACCGAGATCATGTACTCACAAGTTCCGGCCCCGGCAGCTCAGAATTTCTTCACGAATCCCTATTCTGGACTTCCAACTCAAGACCTTTTCCGGCCGACAATCATTCCTCCTTCGACGGTGGGAGGTTTTGAGGCGACTTCTCTTGGATACTATGTCATCGACAAATTCGATACGTTGGACAATCGACTGCATATCACGGGTAGCGTTCGATACGATGATTTCAGCAATGGGGCTTCCGGTGCAGGCCGTCCTAGGGTCTGGACTCGATCAGCACCAGAAGGCGATGACGGCAGCGAGTGCGACGGCCGAGGCGTAGTTTCGGGCCAGCTTGTCGTAGCGGGTGGCGATGCGACGGA
>NZ_LMNJ01000013.1:0-90769 GCF_001423325.1 Methylobacterium sp. Leaf113 | reverse complement strand
CTACAGCGGCATGACCTCGACCTACACCGGGGGCGACCAGCTGGATGGCGGAGCTGGCTACGACGTGCTCGCGCTGACGGGCCCGGGCAGCTTCGACCTYGCAGGGCTTGCCCAGTTCACCGGCTTCGAGGAGGTGCGCTTCACCAACGTCACCTCCAGCTATGCCAGCCTGACCCTGCGCGACGGCGTGGATCTCAAGGTCACTCTCAGCGACGGCACCACCACGCCAGGTGGATCGACGGCCTTCCCGAGCGCGGGTGGGGTCTCGGTTACGCTCGGCACCGGCCGGGTCACGCTGCAGGGTGGGAACGAGAGCGACCAGATCTCTGCTAGCGCTCCGACCAAGCTGCAGGCAGGCAGCGTCATCGACGGCGGTGCGGGCTACGACACCCTGAGCCTGTCCACCCCCTACAACTCCGGCTCCACGCCCGGAGCCTTTCCCAGTGTCGACRCAGTCTACGACCTGACCAGCATCAGCCTCAGCCATGTTGAGAGCTTGAATGTATCGGGCGGTATCACAGGAGCCGGCAAGACCATCGTTAAGGTGGACGCTGCTACTCTGGCCGACGTCACCAGCATCAACCTGACCAGTTATACCTCTGGTGTAGAGCTGGTGGCTGATTCGCTGGGCAGTGTCAGATCGATCAATCTCAATGGCTCCAACACGTCTCTCACGACCACGGCTGCCAGCTTCGATCTGACGTCGAAAAGCATCTACGGCAGCATTGGCACCATCAAGAGCTCGAACGCGGCGGGGACCACCTTCACCGTCGATAGCGCGGCCACCGCTTACCTGGTGCAGGGTGGGGCTGGGCAGGACACCGTCGTCGTCAAAGGCCAGACGCTCACTGCGGCCCAGCGCGATCAGATCTTCACCGGGTCGGTCGAGACCGTCACCGACGCCTCAGGCACCTATTCAAAATTTGGATCCGGTACGGGTAATGTGCCCCCAAGGGGTGCGCCAAACACCACGATCTCACGAGTTGATTTGGATGGATCACACATCGTTGCCAAGTACGATGCCAACGGCATTCTTGGTAACGTCAGAAAATCTCATCTCGATGGTTCGTCGGAGGCTCAGGCCTACACCGCGGGTCTCTTGACCCGCGAGGTCGTAACCTATGCACCGGGCGGGACGGAGATCTCAAACACCAAGGTGTTCAACGCCGCTGGCCTGCTTACGAGCGAGACGCAGTTGCACACGGACCTGACCAAGGACGTATTCCTGTCGAACCTGACGGGTCGGAGCTAC
Source organism: Methylobacterium sp. Leaf113 (assembly GCF_001423325.1). Taxonomy (NCBI): domain Bacteria; kingdom Pseudomonadati; phylum Pseudomonadota; class Alphaproteobacteria; order Hyphomicrobiales; family Methylobacteriaceae; genus Methylobacterium; species Methylobacterium sp. Leaf113. Next base: position 89,517 of record NZ_LMNJ01000013.1, on the reverse strand, counting down.
GTGGCCGAGCACGCCAGCTACAACACGGCTGGCCTGCTGGTGGAGGCGACGCGCACCCACACCGACGGCTCGCTTGATTACCACTACGTGCGGTCCAGCGAYGGCACCAAGACCACCGAGCAGTTCGATGCCGGCGGCATACTGAAGTCGCATGTGGTTCTGAGCACKGACGGTTCGTCGGAGGCTCAGGCCTACACCGCTGGCCTCTTGACCCGCGAGGTCGTGACCTACGCACTGGGCGGGACGGAGATCTCCAACACCAAGGTGTTCAACGCCGCCGGCCTGCTTACGAGCGAGACGCAGCTGCACGCGGACCTGACCAAGGACGTGTTCCTGTCGAACCTGACGGGTCGGAGCTACGTGGCCGAGCACGCCAGCTACAACACGGCTGGTCTGCTGGTGGAGGCGAYGCCGGCGGCATACTGAAGTCGCATGTGGTTCTGAGCACGGACGGTTCGTCGGAGGCTCAGGCCTACACCGCTGGCCTCTTGACCCGCGAGGTCGTGACCTATGCACCGGGCGGGACGGAGATCTCCAACACCAAGGTGTTCAACGCCGCCGGCCTGCTTACGAGCGAGACGCAGCTGCATGCCGACCTGACCAAGGACGTGTTCCTGTCGAACCTGACGGGTCGGAGCTACGTGGCCGAGCACGCCAGCTACAACACGGCTGGTCTGCTGGTGGAGGCGACGCGCACCCACACCGACGGCTCGCTTGATTACCACTACGTGCGGTCCAGCGACGGCACCAAGACCACCGAGCAGTTCGATGCCGGCGGCATACTGAAGTCGCATGTGGTTCTGAGCACGGACGGTTCGTCGGAGGCTCAGGCCTACACCGCTGGCCTCTTGACCCGCGAGGTCGTGACCTANCGGCGGCATACTGAAGTCGCATGTGGTTCTGAGCACGGACGGTTCGTCGGAGGCTCAGGCCTACACCGCTGGCCTCTTGACCCGCGAGGTCGTGACCTACGCCCCGGGCGGGACGGAGATCTCCAACACCAAGGTGTTCAACGCCGCCGGCCTGCTCACGAGTGAGACGCAGCTGCACGCGGACCTGACCAAGGACGTGTTCCTGTCGAACCTGACGGGTCGGAGCTACGTAGCCGAGCACAACAGCTACGACGGGAATGGCGAACTGGAGTTTGCGAATCAAACGAATCTCGATGGATCGCATATACAAACGGCCTACCAAATCGGGCAGACACTTGTTTCGACGGCAGGCGAAGCTGATACCTTCAAGAGTTACGCTGCTGATACGTTCGTCTTTATTTCGGGTTTCGGGAGGGATACGGTCACAAAGTTTCACGCAGGCTCGGGCAATGGCCATGACACGCTTTGGCTTGACTCTGCTCAGGTCTCAAATTTTGTGGAGATTCAAAGCCACATGACGGCTATTGGATCAGACACGCTGGTGAGCTTGAGCCCTGCTGATTCGATCCTGCTGAAAAATGTGCAGATTGCCTCACTGAAACTAGAAAACTTTCATTTTATCGATCACGGACTGTTCCATGTCTGATGCAGTTCATGGATTGTCTGCAAGACAAGAGGCCAGAAGCTGATGCCTGATGTAGCCCAACGACGGGTGCTGGCGCAGGTGACCTAGGGAGGGCCAGATCCAGGCCGGCACGGCGTGGTACGCTTGAAGGTGAAGGATCAGCCCGCCTGGGTCTACGCCAGCCCCGGCGTAAGCCTCGACGAGAGCACGCCGGGCCGCTCGATCAAGACTCTTGGCTTTGCCAAGCTGTGGGTGCGCCCGTGCTACCGCGAGCAGGATTCAACCGCCTCGGCGGCCTTGAAAAAACCTGTCCGCTGCTGCGAGCACGATCCGAGCGGGCTTGCCGCCTAGAGCAGCCATTGAGCTGCCGTGGTAGGATGAGGCTCGGATCGGCCAGAAGAGTACCCTGCCACGTTGATGGGTCAGCCGCTGGGAGCTTCCTTCGGCACCCAAGGATTATAGGTGTGACGAGCTGCCGAACCTCGACTTCTCTCGAGGAATGTTAGGCGCTATCGAGAATTCCGTCGTTGCCACTGACTCATCGGCAGCTAGGCTCTTCGCCAGAAGCAACCGGGATGTTGCCATTTCGTTCTTGCCTTCGAGCCACCTATGCGAGATGATGAGAGTGTACATGTTGCCAACGCCACGTCCGGTTTGGACGTTAGTTTATAACAGAGCTGAGTTCGGAAGCTGGTTGACCCACCAGACTGACAGCTGACCCGAGAATTTTATGCCACGCACGAGCCGAGTGGCGGCGGCAGTGCCGCCCGAGAAAACCTCACCAAGAACATGGCTTTCGAACCCTGCTGCTTGTCTCACCGAGGCGGACGTGAGGCAGAAACCCTCAAAGGGTGCTGGCGATAATATCCTGGAGGCTGCCGAGAGCGCGTTGATGCAAAAGGCCGTCGCAATGGCGCTTGGCGGTAACTCTACGATGATGCGGTACTGTTTGGATCAGCTCTCGGCATGGCGAATGCGGACCGCGGGATTTATGCTGCCGGAGATCACCAAGATGGAGGATCTTTCGAAGGCAACCTTGGGTATTCTGGAGGCTGCAGCAGCCGGTGTTATTACCTTTCCGGAAGCAAAGGAACTTTCAGGCCTCGTCGCTGTCCATGCTGAGGCGATGCGAGATGGCGATCTCGCTTTGCGAATAACCGAGCTTGAGGCGCGGCAGGCCCGATGAGTAGTCGACGCGCATTAGAGCGCCGCGTTCAAAGCTTAGAACAAGTGGTACGTGCGCAAGGTCGTTGGTTCATCATTGAGTGCCTCGATGGTGAGGAGGACAGTGGGCGGATCGATAGGATATGTAATCAATTAGAACTAGAATACGGGCCGATAAGTTCTGAAAAAGACCAAATAATAATCAGGCGCGTCTTCGGCAATGTCGGTTGTGTTTCTGATATCGTGTTGGTAGTTCCCATAGATATTTGATAAGAAAAATTCTGGAGAGCTGTGAGAACGCGGTCACTCTAGTTGGAATAGCTACGTTCCTGCATCTCGCCTTTGACGGAACCGAACGCCGGCTCCTCCCCCATTTTCGGGGATGAACTCGATACCCGCAACTTCCAATGCCTGCCGCAAAGCGGATATGGTGAGCCCATGAGCGCCAAGGTCACCAGGCTTCGCCTCTAGGCGTTTAATGGTTGGCAACGAAACGCCTGACGCGAGTGCTAGATCCTTCTGTTCCCACCTCATGAGGGCACGAGCCGCCCGCACCATTTCGCTGGTTAACATTCAATTCTCCCAATACCTAGGGTCTCAAATGATGCTTCAGGTATTGACAACGCCGACGGAGACGTGATACTCCAGGCATTGAATGCAGGAGGTGCTCATGTCATCCCGTCGATCAATTTCGTGGTTCTCCGCGCTTCAAAGCTTGCGAGCGGATCGCGAGCAGACATCTCCCGGAGAGCGACGCATTCGCCTACAAGCTGCTGCTTTCGCTAAGCTGGCTTTCCATCGCGCACAAGCGGCAGCCAGCGTTTGCCCTATGGTTGTCTCCGGGGCCTACGATCGACAAGCCATCATGCGTTTGGCTGCCGCAGCAGCGAAGGCACGGCGTACTGCAACTGGCGAGAATTGGCGCATATGTATCTCTGCTGCGCTTCAAGGAACCTGGGCCGCAGCCAAAGCTCTTCATCCATTTCTGGAACAGCAGCAGAGTTATTGCGTCGCGAGCACGGATAAAATGGCGGTTCGCGTCAGGCCGCGGTCAACGTCCCCAGCAGCGCGTCTGGAAAATTCTTTACAGGCTGTGGATGCATCATCCAAGCAATCGCCGCGGATGGCGTTGAGCCGCAAATCTCTCCCGCGGCCCATCCTACTGGAACGGGTCCCTAAGGCTACGTTCAGAGCAGGGCCGTTGCCACGAGCATGATCGGTAATCGAACGTAACGCGTGCCGCTGTCCACCTGTCGCGGCCGCCTGATCTTCTCACCAACCCCACTTAGCCGGAGGCTCACCATGCCCCACAGCAAACCGCGCCGGAGCGCGGCCGATCCCGCACGTCCAACGGTGGCTTCCTTGGGGCTCCAGGTGAAGCTCGTAGTCCGTGAGGACGATGAACAGCTCAGAGCGTTGATCGAACTATATCAGCAACTTCTCTGCGATTGGGAGCACCTATCCTATCAGGCACTGAAGGCGCTTGCGGACCGTCCGACTCTGAAAAGTGAGCGCCATGATGCCGTACGTCGCGCTTGAGGACGTTGGCACAACGCGACGCGGGGCTTTGTCGAGCCGCCGTCGGCTGCAAGCTTGGGAGCGGACGGGCGGAACGTGCGTGGTTTGCGATCGCCGCATCGACGGTGTGCGAGACCGCTGGATTGTCGAGCATATTCGGGCCCTCGAACTCGGTGGTCCGGATGAGATCCACAATCTCGGGCCGGCGCATGAGGCGTGCGGGCGTGAGAAGACACGTGATGATCACGCGCGGGCTGCCGAAGCAAAACGACAAAAGCTCCAGCATTTGGGTGCAGATGTCACCACGCGTCCGATGCCCGGATCACGGGCTTCTGCTCTCAAGCGCAAGGTCGATGGAACGGTTGTCCGTCGGGAGGAGCATACACGATCTCGCCCCCCTTCTGTGTATGTCGAGTCTAAACCGGGAAGCGATGAGGCTCAAGCATCTGCCGCAAAGCCGTTCGTGGTGGACGCCGTGACCAATGAGGCGGAACGCCTTTGTCCGCGGGGGATACTTTCGGATAAAGAGATCGCGGCAGGAGCGGTGGATCAAATGGCGAACCGAGGGACAGCGAAGGGAAAACTGGCAAGCCTGAGCCAAGGCGATGCATCGACTTCAGGAGACGTCCTACCTGCGATCCCGGCTCACCTCGACTTTCTGTTCAACGACCCTCCCCTACTACCAGGCGAAGATCCAGATCAGTACGAGACCCTCCTTCGCAGCATCATTCATGAGATCCACCCTGCTGACGTTATCGAGGCGCTCTGGGTCAAGAACATCACTGACCTGATCTGGGAGGCCAATCGAATTCGGCGCTGGCGGAGGCAAATTCTGGTCCAGGCTCAGCTGCAAGCAGCCGAGGATTTGATCCAGCCCGCCCTCCAGAATGCGGATCCCATGGGGTTGAACCAGTTCGTGGCGCCATCGGCTCATAGCCTCGCCTCAGGATGGATGGCTGGCCGCGCGGAGCAGCGGGCCCGAGTCGACGACCTGCTTCAAGGTCGGGGTCTCACTGCAGAGAACGTCGCAGCGCACGGCTTCCTATTGAATCTGCCCTCCATTGAACGCATCGACAGAATGGCTTTTCTGGCCGATCAACGTCGAGATGCACTCCTCCGAGAAATTGAGCGCAAGCGAGAAGGCTTCGGCCGGCTTGCTCGGAAAATTGCTGCAGACGTGCTTGACGTCGAGCGCCCCGGCGAGCGGTGAGCCATGCTCTTCGAATTTTGAGGCAGTGATGACGTCTGAGCGGGCCAATCATGCCAATCGCCGCAATTCCGTGAAGAGCACAGGTCCCCGGACACCTTCGGGGAAGGCGCAGTCGAGACAGAATGCGCGTAAGCACGGCCTCTCAATTGTCGATTCTAATCATCGAATGGAGGCGGAAATCGAGCGTTTGGCTGGGCTAATTGCAGGGAGACACGGGTGCAAAGTCGCCATCTTTGAGGCCGCTCGTACTGCCGCTGAGGCGCAGGTTTATCTCCAGCGGGTACAAGCATTCAGGACCGCGCTACTGCAAAGTGGCGTAAGGAATGGGGAATCGGGAGCCGAAGCAGGTCAAGGCGTACCAAGCAAATACCTGACGGAAATTTTTGCCCAGCTTGAGCGATTAGACCGGTATGAGACTCGTGCTTTGTCGCGACGGAAATTTGCGTTTCGCCGCTTTCTTGCGCTCGCTAATTGTTAGTCGATCCTGAATCACCGTGCCAGGAGGGCGGCCTGATCTTCCTTGGCGAGCTTGAGCAGATTCTGGCCGTAGGCGGCCTTGGAGAACAGGTTGCCGCGGGCGATGAGCTGGGCCTTGCTGATGAAGTGTGAACAGCGGGTCGACGTTTTAGCAGAGACGACGGCCTGTTCGGCCTTGAACCGTTTCCGCGTGCGGGCGATTTGCCCCTCCAAAATGAGGAGGAGCGATAATGGTGGGCACGGACTAGACGAAACTTGAGCTGCTTATCGAGGCGTGCCGGCCCAAGGGTAAGACCCACGCCGCAGGATCTGCGCCGCACGATCACGGGCATCCTCTGGCATCATCAGAACGGAGCCAAGTGGCGCTCGATCCCCGCCGAGCTGGGTCCCTTGGCGCGGGCGGCTCAGACCTTCATCCGATGGGTGCGTCTGGGGACCTGGGAATGGTTGCTGCTGCCTGCTCAGCGTACTGGGGTACAGCTCGGGATGACCTTCCTGGACGGCACCAGCATCCGCGCACATCAGAAAGCCGCGGGAGCTTGGCGAAAGGGGGGACACAAGCTGAGCGGGACAAGCGTGAAGCCTGGGCCGTTCGCGCGGTGGCTTTAGCAGCAAGGCCTGTGTGATCGCTGACAGGGTCAGTCGCGCTGTCGCCTTCATCCTGGCTCCTGACCAGGCTCACGAACTGCCCCATGCCATCCCACTGCTCGATCGACTGCCAAGCGTGCTGACCCTGACCCATCAAAGTGGTCCGCGCTGAGCGCAAGTTTTTCGGGCATCCTGAACCCTGAAGGAGGGTGGATGCCATGCCTCGCAAACGCTTCACGAATGAACAGATCGCCTTCGCCCTGCGGCAGGCGGAGAACGGCGCGACGGTGGACGAGGTCTGCCGAAAGATGGGCGTCTCCGAGCCGACGTTTTATCGCTGNATCCTGAACCCTGAAGGAGGGTGGATGCCATGCCTCGCAAACGCTTCACGAATGAACAGATCGCCTTCGCCCTGCGGCAGGCGGAGAACGGCGCGACGGTGGACGAGGTCTGCCGAAAGATGGGCGTCTCCGAGCCGACGTTTTATCGCTGGAAGAAGCAGTTCGTCGGCATGGGCGTGCCGGAGATCCGACGGCTCAAGCAGCTGGAGGACGAGAACAGCAAGCTCAAGCGGCTGGTCGCCGATCTGACGCTGGACCGCTCGATGCTGCAGGACGTCCTCAAGCGAAAGTGGTAAGGCCCGCCGCTCGCCGCGAGGTCGCCGGCCACCTGCAGGTGGTCTACGGCATCAGCGAGCGCCGGGCCTGTCTGGCCACCGGCTTCGGCCGTTCGTCCCAGCGCTACAGGAAGCGCTCGGACCCGCAGGTCGCGCTGCGGATGCGGTTGAAGGAGCTGGCTGCCGCACGGGTCCGCTACGGCTACCGGCGGCTGCATATCCTGCTGCGACGGGAGGGCTGGGAGGTGAACCACAAGCGAACCTACCGGATCTACAGGGATGAGGGCCTGTCGATCCGGTCCAAGCTGCCCAAACGCAAGCGGGCCTGGCGATATCGCCAAGGGCGACCAGCGATCGGTGGGCCCAACGAGGTCTGGGCGATGGACTTCGTATCCGACCGCATCTTCGACGGGCGTCCGTTCCGGATCCTAACGGTCGTCGATTGCCATACGCGAGAGGCGCTCTCACTCACGCCGAGAGCCAACTTCCGCGCCTTCCAGGTGACCGAGGCGCTCGCTGCCTTGGTCCGGCTGAGGGGGCGGCCCAAGAGCTTGCGGGTCGACAATGGGCCGGAGTTCGCCGGCCGCATGCTCGACCAGTGGGCTTACCTGAACGGGGTCGAGATCGACTTCTCTCGACCGGGCAAGCCGACCGACAACGCCTACATCGAGTCGTTCAACGGTCGCCTACGAGCGGAATGCCTGAACGCTTCGTGGTTCCTGTCGCTGGCGGATGCTCGCGAGCGCATTGAGGACTGGAGGTGCCACTACAACGAAGATCGACCCCACACGGCCCTTGGCGGCTTGACGCCCCGAGCCTTCGCCAACCAAGCTGTCACAGCCCGAGAACTTGCATAGGTCGTGGACCACAAACGGGGTCAACTCCAGCAAACTGATCCACCAAACCCGGCGAAGAGCCACTTTTCAGGGGGCAGGCCATGCAGAAGTAGGTGATAACCGACCGCGGCTATGCCAGCCACGCTTTTCGCGAGCAGATCGGGAAATAGGGTTCTCTCCCCGCGATTCTACCGAAGTGCAACAAGGCTCACGTCGCCTGTCCAGACCGAATCTACAGCAACCGCAACCCGGCCGAGCGGCTATAGACTCATTTAAAAGAATTCCCTAAAATCGCACCGCACTATGGGAAGGCGACCCCAAGTCTTATGGGTGTTCTTGCCCTCGCAGCGGCTCTCGACTGGCCTAAGAGCTAACAGGCCGTAGCCTGAATTGACTTGACTTTCGTACCATCGCCGACTTCTGCAGCCGCCATCTCGCTGCCTTCTGCGACCTGTTTGTGCAGGTGTAGCGCCCTTGTAAAACGGCCGGTTTGGTGAAGTTGGCTCTCCCTTGGATGGGCGGCACTAGGCTGCAGGCGAGCGCATCACGCCACAATTTCTGCTCCTTAAACCGGACCCGTAATTTCGTCCAAGTGTCAACCTACACCGTGACAAGCGCGCTCATCGGAACGGAAAATGCCATCATCAACTTTGCCGAAAAGCTCAAAACGTAGCGACCTTGGGGTTTATGCTGAGGTCATCAGGGCCTTAATGCTCCGTGACATGCGCACGCGCTTCGGTGGTTCTTATTGGGGCTATGTGGTTGTCGTTCTCTGGCCGGTGGCCCACATATTTCTGATGGTCGCGATTATGTTGTTCCGAGGCGTTCCATCGCCAATGGGTAATAGTCCAATACTATTTGTAGCGACAGGTGCGGTTCCTTCACTAGTATTTCAGTACACTTCACGTGAAGCGATGAAGGCAATCGTTGTTAATAGGCCATTGATGTATTATCCACAGGTCAAGGCCTTCGATATAATGGTGGCTCGATTCATCGTTGAAACCATTAAGGGCTTCCAAGGTCTTCTAATCGTTGTCGCGATACTTTTGTTCTTAGGTGTTGACCCCACGCCGGCCGATCCCGCAATGGCAATTGGAGGGTATTTTATGGCACTGCTTCTAGGGCTTGGTATGGGAGCAGTAAACATCGGTATCATGTCATTTTTTCCAGGATGGCTATGGGGATATATCGTAGTAACGATTCTCATTTATGCAACGTCAGGTGTATTTTTCTTGCCTCATATGCTTCCTAGCGAAATATACGATCTTATGAAATGGAACCCTATAGTACAAATCATTGAATGGGTTCGGCTGGCCTATAATCCTTCTCTTGGAGTAAGGGTAGACTATCCCTATGTTATTGGATGGGGATTAGGGTCTCTATGCGTTGGATTGTTAATGGAGCGAACTATCGTTCGCCGATATCTTTGATTCCATACTGTTGGGCGGTAAATAGATACGTTGCTTTGGCCAAGCTTGGCGAGCAAAAAGGTGATCCTCAGAGCCCTCCCTGATTGGGGTTCGTGAGGCAAGCGTCTCCCGATCGATGTGTCCTGGTCCCAATGTATCGCTCCCGCGGGGCACGCGCTTCGCTTCGCGGTCGGCGCGGAGCCGCAGCATGAAGGGGGGGGCAGGAGAGCGAGGCGTCTCAATCTGTTTCACGACCTGACCTGCTGTCGCGGGCCGGTTCGGGGCTCTTAACGAGATCGCCTCGCCCATCGTCCCCACGGGAACGATCCGGGTCACTCTTGGAGGTGAAGTCTGGCCTGCCAGCGTTCAGTTTGATCGGACCGGCGTGTCTGGGGCAGGCGGCGCCCGCGATGGCCGGCGCCTGCGCTTTACCAAAACGGAACTCGGTCGCGTTGCTCTACATCCGGTGCAGGACTACGGCGAGCTTGTGCGCAACCGCCACGCGGGCCCGCGCCATGCCACGATGCTTGACGATCTGCAGGCCTCAGGAGCGCAGGCTCGACCATTTGCGCGAGCGCGTCAGCAGAGAGTGCGCGGCCTCGTAGAGCGCGGTGCGGGCCAACTCGTCGCCGCAGCGGCTGACATTACCCTGGATGTCAGTCTCGCCTGACTGGTAACGGGATGGCGTCAGGCCGAGATGAGCGCCGACGTCCCGAGAGTGCCGGAACCGCTCCGGCCGGTCGATGGTGGCTCGGAGAGCGAGTGCAGTGATCGGGCCGACGCCCGGCACGCTCATCAGCCGCCGGCAGACCACCTCGTCCCGCACGATGACGAGAACCTGACGGGTCAGCCGGTCTAGCTGCTCCAGCATCGTGGCTAGGATCGCCAGCAGAGGCGTGACGAGCGGCAGGATCAGGGGATCGTCGCCGGCCAACTCTCGCACGCGCCCGGCAAAGGCGGCGCGGGCCGGGGTGCCGAGCTTGATCCCGCCCTCGGGCAGGATCGCCCGCACCACGTTCTCGATGGCGCATCTCATTGAGAACGGTGCGCCGCGCCAGCAGCAGCGAGCGCCAGAGCCTGGACTGCGCGACTTGACGTGAACCTGCCGGAACCAGCCTGTCCGCATGATCTGGGCGAGCGCGCGGGCATCGGTTGCGGTCGGTCTTGTTGGGCATCGTCTTCATGGTCGCGTTGGCAGACCGTGTCTCGATGCAGACCGCTTGCAGACCCGCAGCGCGCAGTTCATCGTGCAGCCACGCTGTGAGCGAGCACGCTTCCAGGCCGACACGCTCCAGCGGTGGGCCGAGTTCCGCCAGGCAGCCATGAGGGCGGAAGGCTCGGCTTTCGGCCCGCGTCTCCTTGATGATCCTGCCCATCTCGTCGACCAAGCAGAGCGCGGTCTCTTCCTGGGAGACGTCGAGTCCGGCAATGAACCGCAATGAACGCCTTCATCGTTTGAACGGGCGGTCGAGCTCCGCCATCGCAAAATACGCCGATGCCTTCCTCAGGATCTCGTTCGCCTGCCGGAGCTCACGAACCTCCCGCTCCAGCGCCTTGATCCGCTCGCGCTCGTCCGTGGTTGGTCCGGCCCGTACGCCCCGGTCGCGCTCGGCTTGCCGAACCCAGTTCCTCAGCGTCTCGCCCGAGCAGCCGATCTTCGCGGCGATCGATTGCATCGCGGCCCAGGGCGAGCCGTACTCGCCCTGGTGCCCCTGGACCATCCTGACCGCCCCCTCGCGGACCACAGGGGAGAAGGGTGGGATATGCTTCGTCATAATGGCTCCAGTCTCTCAGGAGTTGGAGCCTCCGAAAATCCCGGTGCGGTTCATCAGACACGTCAGCCCGATTTCGACAAAGCGGCTTACCGGGAGCGCACCAGGGTCGAGCGGCTGATCGGACGCCTCAAACAGTATGGCCGGATCGCGACCCGCTATGAGAAGCGGGCCACAAACTACCTCGCCATGGTCACACTCGGCATGACCATGCTCTGGCTCACATGACTTTGCAGAGACGCCCTAGTGCACTGACTCAGACGGATGGATCAGGGGATCGGCTGACGGCTGCGAGGATGCTGGCGGCGGGTTTGGTCCAGACGAAAGGTCTGGCGCGTCGGTTGTGCTCGGCGATGTAGCGTTTGATGGCCGCCTGCAGATCGACGACGCCGGTGAAGGACCCGCGTCGCAGCCGACGCCGCGTGAGTGCTGAGAAGAAGCCCTCGACGGCGTTGAGCCAGGAGGCCGAGGTCGGGGTGAAGTGAAAGGTCCAGCGCGGGTGGCGGGCGAGCCAGGCGCGCACCTTCGGATGTTTGTGGGTGGCGACGTTGTCGAGGATCGCGTGGATCGCCTTGCCGGGCGGGACGGCGGCCTCGATGGCGTTGAGGAAGCGGATGAACTCACCGTTCCGGTGGCGCTGCATGCAGCGGCCGAGCACGGTGCCCGCCAGGACGTCGAGGGCGGCAAACAGCGTCGTGGTGCCGTGACGGGTATAGTCGTGGGTCTGGGCGGTGGGATGGCCGGGGGCGAGCGGACGGTCGGGGCGGGTCCGCTCCAGCGCCTGGATCTGGCTTTTCTCGTCAATGGACAGCACGACCGCGTGGGCGGGTGGGTCCATGTACAAGCCGACCACATCCTCGACCTTGGCGGCGAAGGCGGGATCGCGCGAGCGTTTGAACGTGCGCAGCCGATGCGGCTGGAGGCGGTGAGCGTCCCAGATCCGCTGCACGGCACGTAACGAGATCCCCACAGCGCGGGCCACGGCACGGCCGGTCCAGTGGGTGACCTCGTCCGGCGGCTCTGAGCAGGTCAGCGCCAGCACCTCGGCCACCGTCTCGGTCGAATGGGGTGGTGTCCCGGGCGGACGTGTCTTGTCGCGCAGCAGACCTTCGACGCCCGCCTCGGCATAGCGCCGCTGCCAGCGCCACACGGCCGGGCGGCTGACGCCCGCTCGCCGAGCGACGTCTTGGACACTCAAGCGCTGGGCCGAGAGCAGGATGATGCGGGCGCGCTGGATATGCTTGAGCGGGCGCGATCGATCCTCGGCGATCACGGTGAGCCGGGTCGTGTCGGCTGCATCGAGAAGTACGCATACCGTCTGAGCCATTGCCCAGACTCGCACGTCTCACCGACTGAGTGAATCCTCCGTCCGCGTCACTGCACTAGGGCGCCGAATGGGGCACGCCAGTCAGTGGGCCGTCCAGTTGACGGAGTTGCAGAGCACAGTCGTCCACACAAGCCCGCCACCGACGACAGTCGCATTATAGGTGGGCGCATTGGCGTCATAAACTACACGGATGTGACCCTGCGTGCTTGCATTGCAAGTTGGCAGCTGGGATACGGCGCTTTGCTTTGGTCGCAGGTGTGAAAGATCTGTTGGAATTAAATAGCTCTGGCCAAATTTCTTGAACGGCAAGTGCCCGTTTATAACCATCCCGTCCGAACCGTCGTTCCACATCACGGTGTTCAAGCTGCCCAGGTCCGAGACCATCGGGATGGTGTTGCAGCAAGGGCTGTCGTCAGCTTTATTGTTCATCACAGAAACGTTGCCTGAACTGGCTCCGAGTTGAATCCAGGCGGTTGCACTGCCCTTGATGTTGAAGCTGTTTGAGGCAACCAGATCGCTTGCGCCGTTGTCAACGATGGCAAATGCGCCAGGAGCAGCTAGGTGGTTGCCAATGATGGTATTGAACCCGCATCCCGATCCACTCTTTAGGTCGAAGATCGGATAGCCCGCAATTGATCCTTCCGAGAGATTGCCGAGGATCGACGAGTCCCGAAGGCAGCCGAAGATGCTTTCATAGCCCCGGACGCCAAAGTGGTTACCCTTTATTGACATGAAATTATTGGGGTATTTGCCGAGCGTGCTGTCGCTTACGATGCCCCGGCCTATGGAAGTATCGATGAAATTGTCGGTGATGCGCCAGCTATTTGAGTTTGCGCCTGCATAGTTAGACTGCGTCGAATTGCCAATATAGAGGCACGACGAAGCCGAAAGGCTTGTTGCGGTTGCGGGATTGCTGCCACAGGCAATGAAAGCATTGTCGTGCACCCACCAGTCCCATGCGTTAATAGCAGAAATGCCGGGGCGTGCATTGTAGAACGAGACGTGGTCGATCTCGACGTTCCATGTACCCCGGCCGGGATTGACCTCTGGCGCCGAGACGACGGGCAGGTTTACGTTGCCGCCATCGAGCGCCAAACCTGTAATGCGAATTCCGGTCGAGGCGCCAGGCGAAAGACTGGCTGTTCCTGGCAAGAGGAAAATTGGGCCGCTTGACTGTACGCGCTGCAGCACGGTCGCCGCTTTATAGCCCGGGGCCTGTGCGGCGCCTTCTAAGGTAATGCCCGGCTTCAAGATAACGGTCGCCCCCATCTTAATTTTTGCAGACACCGTCGGCACCCGGATCGTGCAGCCGCTCGCCGGACAAGACGCTACGGCGGCCGTGAATGCTGGAGAGCTGTCGTTCGCTCCAGTCGCATCAAAGCCGGGGAAATCTGAGACCCAGACCTGATCCTTCGCTCGATCTACAAAAGATCTTGCCCAGCCGCGCGGATTGATGGACAGGGTCGAGACGTCGCTAACCGAAGCAGGCCCTTGCGTTTGCAGGCTGTCTGGCGAGGCAATCTGCTTGTTGCGCTGCGACCGCGAAAAAAGCGCACCTCCCGCTAAGATGATACGCCTCGTGCTATCAATCTGGCTAGGTTCAAGAGCCTGATCCGCGCGAGAGCTGCACGTAACCAGTGCAAGTGCGATGACGAACACTACGAGAATGGCAGGCATCAAGTGATCTTCGGACTAAAAAAGATGCACTCAGACTAAGGCAATCTTTTAAAGATTGCAATGATAAACGGTTGAAGCAGATATCGAAGCATGTGTTCCTTCATCAGCATTCACATAGGGCATTTACGTCGGATTTTTCGTGTTATAAAACGGCGCGATCCCATACCTACGTCATACTTCCGGAGGTGGGCTGGCGCTTGCTAAACGCCGGGCCGGGTGACATCCTTCTGTCTGCAAGCTGGTATAATTTCGCGTGTTTACACGTGACCTTCAGCGTAATTTGGCCGCTTAACAAAGTGTTATTGAGAGTCCGAGTTGCGGTTGCAGTGGAGAGGTCGATGACCGATTTAACCACATTAATTACTAATATATTTTATTAAAGTTGAGGGTTTAATTTTTTGATATAAGCTTTTAGAACGTAAAATAGGAATAATGTGCGAATTTTAATTACTGCTATATTGATAAATTTGTCATTATCAGACAGAAAAAGAGTATAGTTCATGAACAAAAAGCCTTCTCTTAAGGGAAATATAGAAGAAATGGATAGTAAGTTGAGGAACGAGACGGATCAAAATGAGCAATTATTCAAACAATCAATTCCCATAAAGTGGGGTAGCTTCGTTTATAATAACACCTTTAATCTTGGTGATGAAATTCAATCTATCGCCGCAAATAGATTTATTCCAAAAATAGATTATTTTATTGATCGGGATTATATCGCAGATTTTCATCCGCCTGCAGGAGAAAATGTCAGAATCGTCGCAAACGGTTGGTACTCTCACCGAGCGGAGAATTTATTCTTTCAAGATAGAGTTTGCCCTTTGCTCATTTCGGTCCACTTCAGCTCGCTTCAAGGTTTCGGGCCTTTAAAGTTGAGCGCTACCGACCTCATGAGGCATTCAGATTTTTTAGAGCATCTCAAGACTTTTCAGCCAATTGGAGCGCGTGACCTTCAGACGATGCAGATACTGCAAAAGGCAGGCATAGACTCGTACTTCTCCGGATGTTTAACGCTTACGTTAGAAGGAAATCCCAGCATAATACAGAAAGACCTGATTGTTTGTGTTGATGTACCAGGCGCGCTTGTTGAGTTCGTTGCCAATGCATCTAATAGCCAGATATTATGTGTAAGTGCTGTCGATATAACGGAGGGGGTCGTAAAAGAAAGGTTTGCTAAAGCCGAACGTCTGCTCGAGATTTATCAATCTGCGCGGTATGTCGTTACATCACGTCTGCATTGTGCTCTACCATGTCTTGCGTATGGTATACCGGTTCTACTAGTCGACCTCGCTCAAGATCAAGAAAGGTTTAGTGGTCTCCATAATTTAGTGAGGCATGCTAAACTGGATGAAATCTTACGGAAAAACGTAGACTTCGACTTTCGAAATCCTTCTCCTAACACAAATGACTATGTAAAATTGCGTGACCAACTAATTAAAAATGTAAAAGATTTCGTCAATGCGTCTTTCGATAAAACAATCTACGCTTCGAGTTCAATGCAAGATCAATTAAATACACTTGCGTCGATTAATCAAACTTTTCAGTATCAAATTGTTGAAAAAACCGGTGAGCTTGACCGCGCGCGTGAAACGTTAAAAGGTTTTAGTAGCGAGTTCATTGCAACTCGAGACTTATTGTCACAGAGGGATCTTCAGCTGGAAGAGACACGCAGTTTATTGACCCAATCTGCAATCGATCTGAGCGTTACGCGTAATCTCTTGGAGCAACGATCCGACGAGCTCGCTCAGACGCGCGATCTGTTGGTACGTTCTACCGATGACCTCAGTGTAACCAGAGGATTATTGTCACAGAGAAGTCTCGAATTGGATCAAACCCGTGCTTCGTTGGCGCAGTCTACAGGCGATTTATGTGTTACGCGTGAGCTTCTACAGCAACGATCCGACGAGCTTGCTCAAACACGCGATCTGTTGGTGAGTTCATCAGACGACCTCAACATAACTAGAGATTTGTTCTCGAAGAGAAGTCTTGAATTGGATCAAACCCGAGTTTTATTGGCGGATTCTACAAGAGATTTGTGTATTACACGTGAGCTTCTAAATCAAAAATCTGATGAGCTCGGTCAGGCGCGTGATCTGTTGATGGGCTCGGCCGATGATCTTAGTATAACCAGAAAATTATTGTCGCAGAGAAGTCTCGAATTAGATCAAGCCCGCGATTTATTAGCGCAATCAACGATCGACTTGAGTATTGCTCGTGAAGTTTTAGGGCAGAGGGACTTAGATCTAGATCGATACGATTCGATCATCCGGGATCTTGAATTCAGATTAGTTAATAGAGGTATCCTCGCATCGATAGGACGTTATGTCGTTGGAAAGCTTAAGCATGCTAACCTTATCAAATAAAAATCGTTTGGTCGGACCGGCGTGTCTGGGTCACGCGGCGCCCGCGATGGCCTGCGCCGGCGCTTTACCAAAACGGAACTCGGTCACGTTACTCCACATCCGGTGCAGGACTACGGCGAGCTTGCGCGCAACCGCCACGCGGGCACGCGCTATTCCACTGAGCTTGGCGATCTGCAGGCCTCAGGGTAAGCGGTGTTTGACAGCCCCTTTCGGCTGACGCTGTGACGCGAGACATTTGGAGCGGATTTGGGGCTCCGTCTCATGTCGATGTCAGGACGTATGGCTATGTCAGAACCGTTTCGACGACTGGAGCTATTTACTGGGGCGGGCCGGCGGCGAAGCTGGTCAGCGGATGAGAAGGCAGCCATCGTTTTTGAGAGTTAGGCGACGCGCGTGTCGATCAGCGCTGTTGCGCGACGGCATGGCCTGAGCGCCTCGCAGCTGTTCACGTGGCGCCGGCAAGCGCGTTGCGCGCCCGTGTCGTGCAGCCTGGAGGATGGGTTGCGGTTTATGCCTGCCCTGCTTACGCCCGAACCGCGCCAGCCGACGAGTGACAAAGCAGAGATTTCGACGCGTCGCGGGCCTGCATCCTGCACCGGCATCGAATTGGAGCTCGCGGGTGCCAGGATGCACAGCGGCTTTGATGCTGGGGTGGAGGCGATTGCGGCAGTGATCCGGGCACTGAAGGCCACGGCATGATCGGGCCGTCCGGTGCGGTTCGTGTGATGATGGCGACACGACCGGTAGACTTCCGCAAGGGCATGGACGGGTTGGCCGCCTTGGTCCGCGATGCGATGGGTGCGGATCCGTTCTCCGGCACGGTCTACGTGTTCCGCTTGAAGCGAGCAGACAGAGCCAAGCTTCTGTTCTGGGACGGGAGCGGGGTGGTCCTGGCGACCAAGCGCCTGGAGGCCGGGCAGTTCTGCTGGCCGAAGATCGAGGATGGGGTCGTTCGCCTCACGGCGGCGCAGCTGATGGCCCTGCTGGAAGGGCTGGACTGGAATCGTGTTCACTCAGCACGCACGGTCATCGCTCCAACGGTCGCAGAGTAAGCAAAAAGACTGGCTCTGGTGCTCTCGAACGATGGTAAGGCACTGGCAGACATGTTCTAGCAGGGTGTTGAAGAAGTCCGTGGCGTGACGGGGCTTGGCATGATTCACTCCGTCCCGGCAGCGGACGGGGAAGTCAGATGCGGGGCTTGGATCAACGTTCGGGGGCGCTGTTCTCGTATGTGGACCTGGAGGCTCGGGTCCGTGCGGATCATCCCCTGCGGAGCATCCGGCAACTGACGGACGAGGCGCTGGCGGCCCTGAGCGGGTCGTTCTCGGCGCTTTATGCGGCTCGGATGGGTCGTCCGTCGATCCCGCCCGAGATGCTGCTACGGGCCCTGCTCCTGCAAGCGTTCTACTCGATCCGCTCGGAGCGGCAGCTGATGGAGCGGCTGGAGTTCGACCTGCTGTTCCGCTGGTTCGTAGGACTGGGCATCGACGATCAGGCCTGGGATCATTCGAGCTTCACCCGGAACCGGGATCGGCTTCTGGCCGGCGATATCGCGGCCCAGTTCCTGGCCGCCGTGCTGGCTCAACCCCGCGTGAAGCGGCTTCTGTCCAGCGATCACTTCGCTTCACGGTCCTTCGGTTCAGCGTCGACGGGACGCTGATCGAGGCATGGGCCTCAATCAAGAGCTTCAAGCCCAAGGATCAGGGCGGCACCGATCAAGGGGAAGACCCGCCGCCCTCCGCCGGCGGGCGTAACGCCGAGGTCGACTTCAGGGGTCAGACGCGCTCGAACGAGACCCACGCGAGCACCACGGACCGAGAAGCCCGCCTCTACCGCAAGGGTCCGGGAATGGAGGCCAAGCTCTGCTTCCTCGGCCACACCCTGATGGAGAACCGCTCGGGCCTGATCGTGGACACCCGCCTGACCTCGGCGAACGGTCACGCCGAGCGGATCGCGGCCTTGTCGATGATCGAGCCGAGGGCGGATCGGCCCAAGGCGATCTCGGTGGGTGCCGACAAGGTCGGATGGGCCTTCACTCTGCCGGCAGCGGCCTATAACCTGGTCCGCTTGCCAAAGCTGCTTGGAGCTCTGGCGTGAGCGTCCTGGGCAAGTGGCGGATCGTCGAGCTACCCGGCTACGAGGACGACTATGCCGACATGGTCGAGCCAGCCTACATCCTCTTCGAGAAGGGTCGCGGCGAGTTCGCTTTCGGGTGTGTCACCGGGGCTTTCGCTGGTGGAGCCGGCCACGGGAGTGATCGTGCCGCCATTGCGTTCGACTGGAACGGCAATGACGAGCTGGACCCGGTCTGCGGCTTTGGATCGGCTGAGCTCCAGGCTGACGGATCGCTTCGCGGCGAAATCCGCGTCCATCGCGGCGACGAAATCCGCTTCATCGCCCGCCGTTGGCCGACTTTTTCAACACCCTGCTAGGCGAATGACCAAGGGAAGGGGATGCACGATCGCGATACTTCTGCATGCGTCGAAAACCTCGCAATAGCATCGAAAAGAGCAGAGGATGCAATCGATTAGGATCTTTTTTCTCGTAGCCCACTTCAGCCAAGCCGGCCAGGAAGGCGACTGGCGACTTGCGTCGCGAGTCTGCTATCCCTTATAGCGCTCCTTGCAGCCGACTGGGCAGCGTTCTCGAGATATGAAGCGAATGAACTCGCCGAACTGGTGCCATCTAGCGATTGAGAAGATTGTGACAGGCGGTAGGATCGAGATAATTCACCGTGCGACAATAACTGATAGCAAAGATCCGCTAAGTTCAAAGGTGCAATGCGCACAGGTTATTCTCGAATCCCGCTACCTAGAGCGAACCGTGAAAACGGTAAGTTCATCGGCATCTAATTCGGCGGTTTGCGAACAACGGTGGGCTTCAGCCCAACCTGTAAGCCGGAGCTGGTTTATTGCACGGATCCGCCAAAGTGATGATGCCGAAGAGGAGATTTATCCGTTCGTGGCGCCTCTTGGCAGCGATAACTTTACCGTCAGTGTCGAATTGGATCTATTAGCGTCCAAGTCAAGAGCGCTGATGTATATCGGCAGTCATCCGGATTTGATAGAAGCATTTGGTGCATCCCCTGAAGCAGCGCGGAACCATTATAAAGACAATGGACGTTTCGAAAAAAGAGTCATCAGCTTCGATGCGATGCGCTACGTCGCGTCACATGCCGACCTCCATTCTCTATGGCCAAATCTCTCAGGAGCTTGTGAGCATTTCATCAATCACGGCTACAGTGAAGGTAGAGCGCTCTACTTTGATCCGTATGTCTATCTAGCTAGTAATAAAGATTTAATTGGCCAGCTTCAGCCTACGCCTTACTCAATAACAGACCATTACATCGTTCATGGCTCTGCTGAAGGTAGGCGGTGTCGTTCTTTATTATGGGAAGATTATATTCATCTATATCCTGATGCCCTGAAAGATTTACCCCATACCGAAGCAGAAGTAGCGCGCCACTTCGTGCTCCATGGTTATTCCGAAGGCCGCCAACTAGCCTATCGTGAGGATTGAGAAATGGCCGCATCCGATAAAAGCTCCGGAACTCACCCGACATATCCAGCCTATGCTCCCCGCCTTGCGTTTTTCACGATGTGCAGAAACGAAGCATCGATTCTTGGGCCATTTATCGATCAAGTGTCCGAGTTTTTCGACATCGGAGTGATTGTAGACCACAGCTCGACTGATCGTTCTACAAGTCTAATCAAAGAAAATTTGCCATCAAAATTTGATTTGCATTATTTAAAAGCACGAGGATATCCACAGGCTGAACTAGCAACATTTTACACCAAACGAATATTCGACACAACTGATGCAGATTGGCTTTTCTTTCTGGATTGCGATGAATTTCTTCCATTTTCGAATCGTAGACAACTGAACGAGGCGCTTAGCGATATTGGCTCAGCAGATATCGCAACACTGCAATGGAAGAACATCGTACCTGTAAATTTAGATGGCGCAAATATATTTGGGGGTGAATTTGAAGAGGCAGCAGCGCTATCAAAGTATCCTAAAATTGCTGTGTCACGCTCTTTCTACGAGCGCGATCCGCAGCTTATAGTCACACAGGGGTGCCATCACGTAAATTCAACAAAACAACCAAAAGTTACAGAGCTTAGCGATAAGGGTTTGTACCACATACCAGTCCAGAGCAAACTAAGATTTTCCGTCAAAATAAAGTTTTCGGCAGATAAGCTTATCCGTGAGCGGAAATTGCTATCGCAAGGGCTGGGCTCACACTGGATCGATTATAAGAACTTAATTGCCCAGCAGGGTGCTGCGGGCTTCGATTTCAAATCTGCCGCCCTCTCCTATCCTGACGGCTTCATGAATACAGATGATAAATCTCGACCTTTGAATTTTAAATTCGATTATATTAGATCCGCATGGATAGAGAACTACGACGCCATAATATCAGATCTATATCAATCTGAGTTGCCTGGTGAACTTTCCACTAACTTCGTAGTCTACGACGAAAGTGGCGTAATCTTCACAGCTTCAGATCCCTCGATCTCTGAATTTAAGAAAATAGCCGGAGATGTTGAAGATGGCTCTCCGCATATCACTGGCAAATCCGATCGACTTTCAACGCTTTTTGGTGAGACCTACTCAGATTTGGTAGAGCCTCTCTTTTCGTTACCGATGAAGCTGCCTGTGACAGCCTGGGCAGGCCATATTCCTTTCCTTTTTGTTCTCTTTCGTATGTTGCGCCCGCGCAGTTATGTAGACTTAGGAGTTCATAATGGCGCCAGCTTAATTGCTGCTGCGACGGCTTCTAAAGCTTATGATGTGAATACAGAGCTTTTTGGTGTTGACACGTGGCAGGGTGATCCTCACGCAGGCTTTTATGAAGGAGATCAAATATATAACGAGCTTTCAGAATTCACCTCCCGACAATTCGGAAAGAAAGTTCGCCTGGTTCGCAAGTACTTCGATGACGCAGTCGGATTGTTTGCTCCAGGCTCGATCGACTTATTGCATATTGATGGACTGCATACCTATGAAGCTGTCAAACACGACTTTTTGACTTGGCTTCCGAAAGTTTCTCCCGATGGCGTAATAATGTTCCACGACACCGCGGTCCACGAGCGCGGCTTCGGTGTTTTCCGCTTGTTCAAAGAGCTTCAATCTGAGTTTACCACTATCGAGTTTTTTCAATCTCACGGACTCGGTATTATTTTTATGGATCCGAATTGTCAAAAGCTGAAGCAAATCCAGAACCTAATCCGCAATCCAGACGCAATGGCGTTCTATCAAGCTCTAGTTTCAGATGTAGCAAGTCTATTACGAGGAAGAATGGAGCATCTTACCGAAATCAAATCGGTTGCTCATCTACATGCAACTAAAGATCATTACCAATTACTTGCGTCAAAAAATTCGGAGCGTGCTAGTATTCTCGAGCGTGAGCTTCGATATTCGCGACTTGCCACTCAGGCTTTGCAACTCGAGGCTGCTCACGTCAAAGACACGAAATATGTGGGGCTTCGCTAATAAATGAAGGCAGTCCGCATTGGCGTAGTTGGTCATTTTGTTTGGTTCGCCAATCACTTCCCAGAGGGATGGCGGACTGACTCAAATGTTCTGTGTCTCGATGTTGATGAGGGTGACTATAGTTTTTTAGTCCACCTCATCAATTTTCGTCCTGATATCACTCTTTTTTATCGTCCTGAGCTGTATCCGAAACGGTATATTGATGCGATATCGGGACTGAAGATAGGAATATTAAGTGAGCCAGTCCCTGCAACGATAAACGAACAGCTTTTAACATCGAGCGAGACCGATCTTCGTATGCGGGTCTACTCGAATATGAATTGGGACGCTTATCACAAGCTGATTTATTATGATGTGAGCAAGCGAGAGACTATAGAACGGCTGGGGTGGCCGATAGACTCATTTCATCCGCTGCCGATTGATACGGATTTATTCAATCCAAGACGGAGAGATCGACCAATAGATGTGTGTTTTGTCGGTAAGGCAACTGCTCATCGTATAGAAGTATTGGATTTTCTACGATTAGCGCCTGTTAGGTTTGTTTGGGTTGCGCACGGAACAAGCGGCCGCGAACTTGCTTGGCTCTTTCGTCGCTCGAAGGTGGTTATCAATATACACGCTGATGCGCTGCCTGCACTTGAGCCACGAATTCTTTTGGCAGCAGCTTGCGGCTGCATTGTATTATCCGAGCCGATCCCAGGCGAACCCTGGCCTTTTAATGATCGCGTGCACATTTTCGGATCAGATTTCGGGATGCGGGAAATAAAGAAAGCTATAGCTGAATTCGAAAGTACTGTTGAGGATGTCATTTTGAGCGAGCGGCATCTTCAGCTGAGCACTAGAGGTTTAATTCATCGCGAGATGCGGGACTAGAGCGGGGCGCTTAGAGATGAGTTTTACGGAAGAGAGCGTACGGCTTCCTGTTATCGATGCTGTTGTCTGCTGTGTTGACGATGAGCGCTTTGCGTCTTTTTCTGGTGACTTGCGCTCTCAACTTGCAGGCTTTGGTCTCCGAGACATCATACGTATTTCCGATGCTGCTGCTATGCATGATGGTTACAATAGGGGAGCTGAAAAGTCTGACAGTGAGTGGCTATTATTCTGCCATGACGATATCCGTGTATTAGCCATCAACCGGGAGTCTTGGACTAAGGCTATGGCGGAATCCGATCTTTTTGGGCCGTGTGGAACGAATTTGCTGCAAGGTGCAAATTGGTACGAGTCCGATCCAAATCATCTTTATGGAAGTGTAGTCGCGCCCCGATCATCTAGCGACGGATTCGAGCATCAAGTATTCGGTAAAACACGATCTTTAGTTTCCGGCGCTCAAGCAATCGATGGTTTATTTATGATGTCTAGAAGGAGTGTCTGGGAAAATATCAAATTTTCTTCTGATTTCACCGGATTTACGCTATATGATATCGATTACTCTTATCGTGCTCACTTGCGTGGATACAGGGTGGCAATATTAGCAGATCTTCTTCTTCTCCATTATAGTCTTGTCTCAGAATTTTCAGCGGTGAAGCTTGCGCATTGGAAATCAAATCAAGAAAAGTTCTTAGAAAAGTTCAATTTCAGGCAGCGTGGATCGAGTTATGTTAAGCATAGCACTTCACCATACGAAGACGTGAATTTGTTGCATCCTCGTTTCACGACGGGCTGAACAGCTTAGCTGTTGTGTGAGTGGTGGGTATCGAGGGTGTTTGGAAATTGCCTGACACTCACCGACAGTCCCAACGCAGATTCCGGCACCCGCCTGCCCGCTATCCGTGCCAAGCTTGCGTGGGACAGTCTGCCTTAGGCAACCAGTTGGTTCACGATCCGATAGCAGCGGCTTGAAAGGAATGACGCCGACCGCGGTCAGCCATCGTGCGTGCTCGCGCTGGAGATGCGACCAATACCGGATTAAATCTGAGCTCGTATTGACCCGCTTTACAACGCGGCAGGAGCCGTGACCCATGGAAGCTACCTTTTGACCTCAAGCACCCTGTCGCAGCAGACTAGAGCCTGGCCCCGTCAGATGATCATAGCCATTGTATCCAGCCGCGGTGAGAGAGTTGCGGCATTCCTTTGGTTTGAAGGCAGCGAAAGCATTCTGAACCGCGATGGTTAGATTGTCGGTGGTTCGCGCTGCAGCGGTCCGAAGGAGGACCATCGTCTTGGCGAAGATCTGTTTGATGGAGTTGAAGGCGGGGCTGTAGGGTGGGAGATAGAGCACCCGTGCACATCCACCGCCTCGATGGCGTCGTGTGCTCCGGTGACCTTGTGGGCGTTCAGATTGTTGAGGATGACGGTGCCGGTGGGGTTGAGCGCCGGAGCCCGTGTGTCGGTGACGGAAGAGTAAAAGCGCATTCCGTTCGTCGCTCCCGTGATGGTGACCTTGGCGATCAGTCCCGAGGCACATAGGGCGGCGGTGATGGTGGTGGTATTGTCATGGCCTTGCAGCAGGGCGATCCGGCAGCGCTGACTGCCCGGATCACGACCGCAGCGGCGGATCATCTTGGTCGTGGCGCCCGTCTCATCAAGGAAAACCAGGCGATCTTGATCGAGGTCGGGTTGATGCTCGAACTAGTCCTCGCGCGCGGCCCTCACGTTGGGTCGCGCTTGCTCTCCCGCGGGGACAGCCGCTTCAATGGGTGAATTCGTGCCGGATGATGAAGCGCGACAGGCTGCTCGTGCTCGCCTGAACGCCGCGTGCTCCCGGAGCCGGTCGCAAAGTTCGCGTGGGAAGGAGGGAGGGTGGGCCGCGTTGATCTGAAGGATCAGCGCCACCTGCGCTTCCACGAGCTTTGAAGTGCGGTCATCGCCCATGGGCCTGCGGGCGACCCGTCACTCCCGCCGGAGGCACGCGTGCCAGCGGGTCGCGCTCGCCGATCCCACGCCGAAACGTTGGGCCGTCTTACGACGCGTTGCACCGGCTTCGATGGCCGCCACAACACGCTTGCGCAGATCGACTGACAAGGCTGAAGGCATGGCAATCCTCACCCAAAAGCCGGTTGAAGGAATCACATCCGACCCAGGCCGCCTGCCCCAACCGATTCAACCTGCCAGGGCACGGCTCTAGCGGACCGGAAGCGACTGCAGATGTCCATCAGTCAATGTCGCCTGAGGAGCGGAACCATCGCGCGGCACCAGCATCATGCAGGTCAGCTTCGATCGTGTCGCTCATCAACGTCAGAGGGCGGTCCCACGGTTCGATCAGCACATCGCGGTGCAGTACATTCTCGTTCCAGCAAGACGCGTGCTCGTGAACTTTTTGAACAAGCAAAGGTATTAAGTTTGCGGTTCCAACTTCAAACTCACGATGTGCCTCGATGTCGGAGGCAACGACCGGTAAACCCATAGCACGGGCTTGCCCGATACACAGATTGTATCCTTCCCATCGTGAAAGGCTGACGAAAAGATCGGTCGCTGCATAGAGCTCGGCCATCTCCGCGTCGGACACATTCTTGAACACAAGGATTCCTATCGCGCTCACGTAGGCTTCATCAGAAGCATCTGCGCGGCCGGCCAGTACGAAGAGTGGTGGGGCACGGTGTGGGTCAGCATGGAACTGCGCTTCGGCGGCAAGTTCCATATAGCTGTCGATACCTTTGTAGTGACGCTCAGCTTCGCCAAAGCGCGCGACGTTGAAAACGACGAAGCGTCCTTCGAAACCGAACTTTCTCCGCAGTTCCTTACGCTGTCGTGACCAGTCATCGGACCAAGTCGAGAGATGGCTGTTGCCGTTTCGGATGACGATCGCGTCTTTCCGGTATTGTTGATCCTTGATGGTCTGCGAAATCGTGAAGACCCGACGCGCCAGCGGGGCGCAGAGCCGCTTTTCCCAATCAATGGACAGCCGCCCCTCTGCGTCGGGAAAAAGGTGCGGCGGCGGTTCGCCGTGATCGACGAAGTAGACGAACGGTCGGCGCCCGAGATACCGCGTGATGGAAAAGAACGGCGGCGTGTGCGCGATGACGCAATCGATGCCCGCGGTGATCGCGAAGGCAGCCGCGTCCCGTTCGTTCAGGCAGTCGACGCGCTCACAGCCGGGATAATCGATGTCGTGGCTGGTCTTCGGGCCGCCTACGAAGACGTGCCATCCGCGGTGACGCAGAAAGGCCGCCTGTTCGGCCACCACCATGGCCACGCCGTGACCGAGACCATGGACACGACTGAGAAGCAGGACGCGCGGCTGTCCCGGCGCGCTTCTCCGCCAGGGTCGGATTGAGCGCGGCGGGGTCGCGAGCTTGCCGATCTGCTGGAGGGACAGGTTTGGATTATAGTAAGGGTCGTCCTGGAAGAGCGCCGGATACCGGTCGCGGACGTAGATCGCCTCGCGGTTGTTTCTGGCCTGCTTGATCGCCGACTGATCGAAGCCGCGCGACTTCGACTCATGATGAAACAGCAGCGCGTCACTCACGTAGAGGTTCCGATAGCCGGCTTGACGTGCGTCGATGCACAGCTTCACATCATTGAACGCCACCTTGAGCGCGGGATCGAACCCGCCGAGTTCTTCAAACAGGTCTCGGCGGATCGCCAGGCAGGCTCCTGTGACGGCCG
The DNA here is from genome assembly GCF_001423325.1 of Methylobacterium sp. Leaf113. Taxonomy (NCBI): domain Bacteria; kingdom Pseudomonadati; phylum Pseudomonadota; class Alphaproteobacteria; order Hyphomicrobiales; family Methylobacteriaceae; genus Methylobacterium; species Methylobacterium sp. Leaf113. The sequence goes on along the minus strand of NZ_LMNJ01000013.1, from coordinate 63,022 downwards.
ACATCTCGCGCGTCACGTCGAAGGCATCGGCCTCTTCGTGATCGAACCCGACCAGCCGATGAGCGCCAACTCCCTGAATGCCGAGCACGACGCCGCCATGCTGGATTGTGCCGTCCGGGTATAGGAGTTTCGCTCCGACGACTCCGACGTCCGGAAGCGCGGCGAGCAACACGAGTTGACGAATCCAATCGCCCCGAATGACGCTCATGTCGTTATTCAGGAAAATGAGGATGTCACACGCTATGGCGGCGGCGCCGGTATTGCAGATCTTGGCGAAGTTGAATGGACCGGGAGCCGGAACGATCGTGGCTGTCTGTTCTGCCGAGAGCTTCGTCAGGTAGGAGCTCGTCTCCGCCTCGACCGAACCATTGTCGACGATGACGATGTCGAACGCTGCGGCAGGATAGTCTGTCTTGGTCAGAATACTGTCGATGCACTCCTTGAGCAGGTCGACCTGGTCTCTCGTGGGAATGACGATTCCGACGCGGGGCACATCGGCCGGCTCAAGGTTCGCCGACGGAGCGTCGGTTTGCACGGGAGCGCCCTGCCGGATCGGTTCGTAGAAGGGCTCGGGGCTGCGCGCCGGAGCCGTGAGAACGTGTGAGAGAATCAGAGGGATGTGGACGACCTGTCGTGCATCCGCGTCCAGGAGCAGGTCGGCACCGGTCTGCTCGAGGGAACCTGTCCGGAGAAGGCTTCGCAGCAGAAGCTCGGGCGTCTCGGAGGTGACGCGCAGCGCGATCACCGACCCGGCATAGGGGGTTCGGCGCATGAATTCCGGAGACATCGCCGGCTTGAAAACCGGATGGGATCGCGTGCCGGCTCGGTCGCAGTGATCGTGGTCGGCATAGGCACCGATCACACCGTCCGATTCCAGCGCCAGCGCGAAGACGGTGCTGGCGTGCGGTCGCAGAGTCGAGGCGCCGCTGCAGAGCAGGAGCAGGTCGCCCTCGGACAGGGCCTCCACGACGGAGGCAACGTCGGCCACGAAGTCGATCTGTCCCTGCTTGGCATGCTCGGCCTTGCAACCGTTCCAGGCTGCGTCGCCGATGCCCGGGCCGCGCAGGAAACGGACCTGGACGTCCAGCCCGACCTGGTTCTGATATCCGGCGATGATCGCCCCGATGTGCCCGAAGCCTTCGGCGTCGAGACGGTGGAGACTGGTTATGCGGGACGCGACGATGGCCTTGGCGTCCTCCGCAATCCTGCCGAGATCGTGTTGGGACAGGGTGTCGAAGGCATCGACCCAACGCTGATATCGCGGCGGACCCTTCGCGACGTTCCCCTGCCGTTGCCCGATCCGCAGGTAATGCTCGATCGGACTCCGGGTGAACGTCGAAAACTCGGGATAGGTCTCAGCGTAGTAGTCGCTCTCGAAGTCAGGGCCGGGATCGCGACCTTCGACAGCTCCGGCGACGACGAAATGGTCAAGAGGGACGATCCCGGCATTGGCCAAGTCCCGGTTGGTGGCGAGATAGAAGGTCTCATCGAAAAGACCGCTTCGTTTCAGCAGGTAGGTGAAGGTTGTGGCATCATCGGAGAGCCATGACGGACGTTCGTGATCGCCGTTTGGTGCCGACAAAGCGTGGAGGAAGGGTGCGCGTCGCACCTCCTCGGAATCTGGATGGGCTGCCACATACCGGGCTGTACTGAAATTCGGCCCAGGATCGCGATGCTCGAAGATCCCATACTCACAGAAGTGACCCAGCGGACCGGACTTGAATTTCGCGACTTCAGGGTAGGCTTGGACGTACCATTCCGGATCAAACAGATCGGAGTTTTCAACTGCCGCGACAAGGGTTGGGTCAACGGGCGGCTTCGACGCACGTTTTCTTCTGGCAAAAAACATCAAGAACGCACCCTGGAATTCGCAATCAGCTTCGATGACTCGATGGTCGGCGTTATTCGGTTCTTCGTCCGGCCGCGCGAGACATGGACGAGATGTGCATCGGCAAGAACCTTGTCGGCATTCCCCGGTCGGTCCGCATCCCTGGGTTCGGTCATTCTGAGGCGTAGGCGCAGAGATGTCTCTTCCGTGCACGGTTCGAAACGAATCTCTCAGGGGATCTGGTCAACTCGGTGGCGTTTGAGGGCCGCCGATTTCCCCCGTATGAGGATCGTTCACTGCGCGCGGTTCGGGCGACCGTCGCCCGCTCTTGCCATAACGCCCGGAGGGTTTGAAGACCGGCGCAAATCGGGCGCAGTTTGGAAGGCCTTGTAGTTTTGAAATTCCGGGTCATGACGGCGTGTCTCCGCTTCGGAAAGGGCCACCGATCCGAGATCACGCTACACGACGGGGCCTGTTTTCGCCGCCGAGCAGGCTGCCCGATGTCGGGCGCCCTGCGCTGGCATTAGGGAGCGGAGCCGCCGCGACATGTCATCGTCATCGGTCTACGATCTTGAGTTCATGGACGTCGAATGAAAGCAATCTACACGGCTCGCGGCGATGGCCTTGGCACTCGGATGCTCTCGGCGCTCTATGCCCGCATTCTGGCGCAACAGGTCGACCTGCCGCTCAAGGTGATCTGGCCGCCGCTGGGCGGCGCGAGCATTTATGCCGATTATGGGCTGATGCATCCCAGATATCTGCTCGAGATCTTTGCCGATCGAGCCATGTTCACTGCCCCCGATCCAGCTCTTCGCGGCGAGATCCTGACCAGTGAAGAGACCGCGCACATCAGGCTTCGAAGCCTGTATTACTCCAGAGATGCGCTCGCGGGTCTGAGCCGTGAGGAGCTGCTTGCTGCCCCGGAGGAGTCCGAGGAGCTGCTCTACGATTTTCCAGGTCCCCTCATCGCCTTCCTGTCCACCGAGATCGACCTGGGGAGCGCTCTGGCCGCCGCGTGGTCGGCGGTGAACTGGAGCGCGCCGGTCCGTGACGCCGTCGGCCTCGTCGGCAGGCGCATCGACCTTCCGACCTGCACCGCTGTTCATGTCCGCCGAGGTGACATCCTCGATGTGGTCAATCGCGGCGACCTGGAGCATCTCGTCCATGACGGGATGGTTCAGATCCTGCAGCGCTACACGCCCATGAAGGCGTTCTTCCGGCAGATCGACACGTCGAGTCTCTCGGGCGACATCCTGGTCTGTACGGAGGACGAGGATGTGGTGCGTCGCTTCGGCGACCGTTACGGAAGAGCCCGCGTTGCCTCGAGCGTCGGACTCGATCTGACCGAGAACCAGCGGGCGGCGACGGATCTGCTGCTTCTCTCGAAGGCTCGGCAGATCTTTGCGCCGGCCGTCAGCTTCTTCTCGCATTGTGCCGCCGCCGTCAGCGGAGCCCGCCTCACGAACACGGCCTGGGACCTTGAGGCGAGCATCGAAGAAATCCTGGCGTTCGTCGATCGGAGCGACACCGCGCGGTTGCGGCAGGTCTCGGCCATCGCTTACGCGGCCGCGAGTCATCTCGTCGCCGCGCAGGACCGCGACCTCGCGCTTCGGTTTCGGGCCCAGGCCTTCGACTTCGACGCGGCCTTGTGCGGCCGCATCCTGGGCGAGCACCAACCCGCCGCTTGATCCGTTGCGGCCTGCGCATGGCGTGTTCGGTGCTGGGTCGGCGCTGGCGCGGCCGTTCGTCCGGATACGGTGCCCGGCCGCCGATGAAGAGCGATCACGCCGGCCGGCGACGCATCGGCCTGCGAGAGGTTGGCATCACGCCGCTGATCTCCAGCAAGCGTGGCCGCAAGCGCTGAATCGAATCTGACAGGCACTGTGAGCGTACGGCGAGGTGATCGCCAGCCGCCCCGGACTTCCGTTGACGTGCCACGCGCGACGGCACGCCTATCCGCAGATACGCCGCAGCGATCTCCCTGGTCGCCGTCATCACCATTTGGTGTCGAACCGATCCAAAACCTCGTTTCAAGCTTGCAAAAAATTAATATTAAGGAATACCGTACTCACGATGATCAACTTGAGCCCCAAGCGTAATCGGGCTCGCAAATCAAAGGTTGTATACTGCCATGGCAGATACGTTTACTTTCCGTGTTTCGGAAGATAAGTTTCAGTTCCAGGCCGATGCAGAATTCGTGATTAAAATAAACGGCGTGATTTATGGGGATGTGCTGACCGCCACGGCGTCACATACTGCAGGCCGTTTTCAGGATTTCAGCTTTGCCGGCGATTTCAGCAATGCTCAGCAGATTTCCGTCACGTTTCTGAATGACATTGCTAACACCACAGGCGGCGACCGGAACCTGTATGTTGATAGTTTCACGTACAATGGCGCCACGGTGAGCGGCGCAAGCGCCTCCTATACCAATGGTGGCCAGTCTGGCGGGAGCACGGGTCTTTACAAGACCTTCGATACGGCAGCGTTCAATGTCAACGGGTTTGGGGGCAACACCGAAGTCGCTACGTTTACGGCCGAAGGCGTGAACCGGTTTTTCAACATGCAGACCGGCGGGCACTTCTTCACGATCTCGGCCGGGGAAAACGCACAGGTGCTGTCCACCCGTCCTGATCTGCGGCCCGAAGGCATCGGCTTTGGCGGCTTTGCCACGGACCAGGGTGCGGCGACGGAGGAGGTCTACCGCTTCTTCAATACGAAGACCGGCGGGCACTTCTTCACCACGTCGGAAGGCGAGCGTGACCAAGTGATCGCCACCAATCAGGACTACAGGTTGGAAGGCGTGGGCTTCTACGATTTCGTGGTGGACAAGGGCGCGGCGACGGAGGAGGTCTACCGCTTCTTCAACACGAAGACTGGCGGGCACTTCTTCACCGCCTCGGAAGGTGAACGCGATCAGGTGATCGCCACCAACCAGGACTACAGGTTCGAGGGGATCGCGTTCTACGCTCCGGACCATGCGGGCACGTTCGTCGTCTAAGCCGGGGACGCGATACCTTTGACGGGCCGGCGGGCGTGACGGCCGCGATGGCGCGCGATTGTCACGCTGCCGCGGCTTCCCGGCGACGGGCGGACTCGATGATGCGAGCCTGTGCCGCTTCCGCAATCGGCCGGACGTCAGTCCGGCCGATTGGGTTTGAAATCCAGGGTTCGGCGGTGCGGGCAACCTTTGCCTGACCGGTCCGTCCGTTACTTCACCCTCGGGAACGTACGGGTTTTTGCTCCATCCCCTCCCCTTCCTGCCCGAACGTGCAACGGTTATCGCTGCGCCGGCGTTCTCGCCTCCGACCCGCATCGGTCGAGGTCGTGGGAGCAGATGACGATGGGACGTTTCGGGTTGAGCTTGGTCCTGGTGGCCGCTGCTACCGGTACCGCAATGGCTGCACCGATGGGCGCCGAGGATAAGGCCGTGCTGCAGCAGCAATGCGCCGGCGACTTCACCACCTTCTGTGCCGGGCTGCCGCCCGAGGATGGTCCCGAGACCCAGGCCTGTTTCCAGAAGAACATGTCGAAGCTGTCGCCGGGATGCCAGAACGCGATCCAGGCCTACAAGAAGAAGGGCTGAGGCGGCGCCGGGGCCCTGGGCGATCGTCCAGGGCCCCGCGCGATGGTCCTGCCAGTCTTCGCGTGGGCGATGTTCGAGGGGGCAGAGCAGTCGAGCGCATCCGGACAAGGCACGCCCGGCCGCCGTCCCGGGAGAGAGCCGACGCGGGTCGATCCATCCTGATCAACCTCCCGCTGCACTCGGTCTGATCTTTCCCGGACAGGTTTGAGAAGCATCTGTCAGAGCGACGAGGGGACGCAAACCCTATTCGGTCCGTCTGCGGATAGACTTCGGGATTTAATCCCGCTTCACGAAAATGTCATGCCGGATCGTAAGCACGGTTTTATGTTGCGCCTAAACCACGATCACTAGCGAAAGCGTGCGATTGACTGGTAAGTCGCCGCGATAGGCGTCGTCAGATCTATGCAGGCTCTTCGGGTGAAAGGTATGTCGGGTTTGGTCGGGCGCCGTCCTGCCAGCCCGGACGTCCTGAATAGGAAAGCCCTCGCGATGCTCAAGACGCTGCTCCTTGCCGGCAGTGCCGCTGCGCTTCTCACCAGCGCTGCCGCGGCCGCCGATCTTCCTCGCCGGGAGGCACCCCCGCCGGTGTTCACGCCCCTTCCGGTGTTCACCTGGACCGGCGCCTATTTCGGCATCAATGCCGGCTACGCCTTCTCCGAGGATCAGACCGTCCGGACGATCGGCAACAATGGTCCCGGCGCTGCGCCCGTCGCGGCCCCCTTCAACACCAGCACGGTCGGCAACGTAGCCTCCCTGCGCCGCACGCCGGCGATTCGCTCGGAGCAGGAGGGCTTCACGGGCGGCGGACAGGTTGGCTATAATGTCCAGCTGACGCCCGGCTCGGGCTTCGTCATCGGTCTTGAGGCGGATGCGGCCTACACCGACCTGTCCCGCACCCGCTCGTACCTGAGCGCCCTCAACGATCCCTCGACCTTCCGTCAGAGCCTCGATTTCCTCGGTACCGTGCGCGGTCGCGTCGGCTACGCCTTCGACCGGTTCATGATCTATGGAACCGGCGGCTTCGCCTACGGCAACGTGAGCTACGACGCGCAGTTCTTCGGCAACGCCGCGGCCCGTCCCCTGGCCTATGCCGGCACCTTCAGCGACATCGAGACCGGCTACACCTATGGCGGCGGCATCGAATACGCGCTCGCGACCGACAGCATGTTCAATGTCTTCCGGTCGAGCGCCGTGACGATGAAGGTCGAGTACCTGCGCTACGATCTCGGCTCACGGAACGTGCTGGTCAATTTCACCGGCGCAGCGCCCGTCAACGGCTCCTACACCAGCCGCTTCACGACGGAGGGCAACATCGTCCGCGCCGGTCTGAACTACAAGTTCAGCGGCTTCTAGGCCCTCATCCGAGCGGGCCGCCGAGAGCTGATCCTTCCAGGGTTGGCCCTTGGAGGCCCGCTCCGGCTCTCCCCGAGACCAATCGTTCCTGCGAGGCTGGCGATACGATGACATCGAACCTGTTCCGTCTCGGCTGCGTCGCCGGTCTCGCCTGGGCAACGACTGCGGTCGCCGAACCCGAGACGCAGGCCATCGTGGATGCCCTCTTCAAGGCCGGCGGCAACCAGCCGAACGTGCGCGGAAGCGGAGCCAAGGGCGTGTGCGTCCGAGGCAGCTTCACGCCCTCGGCGGAGGCGTCGGGCCTGTCCAAGGCCCCACACTTCAGCAAGGACGGCACCGGGAAGCCCCTGCCGGTGACGGCCCGCTTCTCTATGGGGGGTAGCAACCCGAAGGTGTCGGACAAGGCCAAGCCGGTGACGCGCGGCTTCTCCATGCGGATCGGCGACCCGTCGGGCGACATGGTGTTCGTGTTCATCTCGGCGCCGGTCTTCGGCACGAAGACCCCGCAGCAACTGCTCGATTTCGCCACCGTGCGGGCGCCCGGGCCGGATGGCAAACCGGATGCCGACAAAATCAAGGCGTTCGCGGCGGCCAACCCCGAGACGACCCGCCAGGCTGCCTGGTTGAACGCGCGCCCGGTGCCGGCGAGCTATGCCGGGGTCGATTACTGGGGCGTCCACGCCTACACGCTCACCGACGCCAAGGGGACGGCGACCGTGGCCAAGCTGAAGACCGTGGCGACCGCCGGCCAGCTCGGCCTCTCCGACGACGAGGCCAAGGCCAAGCCCGACGCCTTCTACGCCGACGAACTGAAGGAGCGTCTCGCACAGGGGCCGGCCAGCTTCGACCTTGTGGCCGTCCTCGGCGAGGCCGGCGACCCGACCGCCGACCCGACGGCACAATGGCCGGAGGCGGATCGGAAGTCGGTCAAGCTCGGCACCCTGTCGATCGCCGCCCTGGAGCCGGCGGCGACCTGCGACGGGGCCACCTTCGATCCGGTGGTCGATCTGCCCGCGGGCGTGGCCGGCCCCGCCGACGACCCGATGTTCGCCATCCGCTCGCCGGCCTACGCGATCTCGCTGTCGCGGCGCACGAACTGAGATCCGGCCTCGCGAGACCGGTATCCAGAGACGCGCCCGCCGCGAATGGCCCTCCAAGCTTCGGCAGCCGAGAGTCGCCTTCACCGCAGCGTCGGGTCGCCCGCTCTTTTCGGGCGCCCGGGATGCCGGGCCTGCGCATCCGCGTGGTCGATGGGCGCGACGGGTTGCGGGATACGGTCTGCCGATGCCATAGAACCCTTCGGGTGCAGGGTCCGGAGGGTCGGACCCGCAGGCTTCAGCGCTGGTCGGGCCGCCAGCGACGGAGACCTGCGCCCATGTCCCTGCCCGCGCCCCTACCCACGCCTCTGCCGGCGCCGCGTCGCTTTCGCCCCGCCTCGGTCCTGCGCAGCTTCCTGACCAGTGAAGCCAGCGGCGGGATGATCCTGATGGCGAGCGCGGCCCTGGCCCTCGCCATCGCGAATTCCGGCTGGTCCGACGCGTACTTCGCCGTCCTCAAGACCTATGTCGGCGGCCTCAGCGTGCTGCACTGGGTCAATGACGGCCTGATGGCGCTGTTCTTCCTGCTGGTCGGCCTGGAGATCAAGCGTGAGGTTCTCGACGGGCGCCTGCGGACCTGGCCGGACCGCATCCTGCCCGGCATTGCCGCGCTGGGCGGCATGGTCGCCCCGGCCCTGGTCTACGTCGCGGTCAACCGGCACTCGCCCGAGACTCTGCGCGGCTGGGCGATCCCGACCGCCACCGACATCGCCTTCGCGCTCGGCGTGCTCGCCCTGCTGGGATCGCGCGTGCCCGTCTCGCTCAAGATCTTCCTGACCGCGCTCGCCATCATCGACGACCTCGGGGCGGTCCTCATCATCGCGGCGTTCTACACCGCCGACCTGTCGCTGCCGATGCTGGGCGGCGCGGCACTCGTGTTCGCCGTGCTGTTCGGGATGAACAAGGCCGGGGTGAGCCGCCTGACGCCCTATCTCGTCCTTGGCGCCGTGCTGTGGTTCCTGGTGCTGAAGTCCGGCATCCATGCCACCATCGCGGGGGTGCTGCTGGCCCTGACGATTCCGCTGCGCCTCAGCCTCGGCGAGCCGGACGATCCGACCTCGCCTCTGCACACGCTGGAACACGCCATCCACCCGTGGTCCGCCTACCTCGTGCTGCCGCTGTTCGGCTTCGCCAATGCGGGCGTCTCGTTCGCGGGCATGTCGGCCGGGATGCTGCTCGATCCGGTGACGCTCGGCGTGGCCCTGGGCCTGTTCGTCGGCAAGCAGGCCGGCGTGTTCGGGGCGATCCTCGCCGCGGTCAAGCTCGGTCTGGCGCAGCGCCCGGCCCATGCCGGCTGGTGGCAGATCTATGGGTTGTCGCTCCTGTGCGGCGTCGGCTTCACCATGAGCCTGTTCGTCGGCCTGCTGGCGTTTGCCGGCCGACCCGAACTGGAGGCCGAGACGAAGATCGGCGTCCTGCTCGGCTCGGGCGCCTGCATGCTTACCGGGGCCCTCGTCCTCATCCTCGCGGCCCATGCCCGTCGCGATTCGGATGCCGGGACGCGCGAGGCCGCGGTTTAGACGCGGGCGCATGTAACAAAGACTGTAAAATCTCTCATCGCGTGCTGAACTCGGCCCAGCTTCGCGCTAGGAAGCAGACGTAAGGGCGTCGAACAATGACCCCACGAGGAGGACGCCCATGCTCCGCTTGAGCCACTGGATCGACGCGCTGAACGAGCGCATCGGCAAGCTCGCCGCATGGGCGATCGTGGCTGCGGTGATCGTGTCCACTCTGAACGCGATCGTGCGCAAGCTGTTCGGCACCTCCTCCAACGCCTGGCTCGAATTGCAGTGGTACCTGTTCGGCGCCGTGTTCATGCTGTGCGCCGCCTGGACGCTCAAGGACAACGAACACATCCGCATCGACATCGTCTCGAGCCGCCTGTCGAAGCGCGGGCGCGACCTCGTCGACGTGTTCGGGCACCTGTTCTTCCTGCTGCCGTTCCTGGCGGTGATGATCTGGCTGACGACGCCGTTCTTCCTGAATTCCTTTAACTCCGCCGAGGTCTCGACCAATGCCGGCGGCCTGCTGATCTGGCCGGCCAAGGGCCTGATTCTCCTGGGCTTCGTCCTGCTCGGACTGCAATGGCTCTCGGAGCTGATCAAGCGCCTGCTGATCCTGTCCGGGCGGATCGAGGATAGGACGAACGCGGGCGGCCACCACGCCGCCGCGGAATCCGAGGCCGAGCGCCTCGTGGCGGAACTCGCGGGCGAGCCGGCAAAGGCCGCCTTCGCGGCCGATCCGCAGGCGGGTCCGAAGCCTGCACCGAACCTTGCGTCCAAGTCCGTGCCGAAGCCTGCGTCCAAGTCCGTGCCGAAGCCCTCGCCGAAGGCCTGACCGACCGACACCCCGGCCCCCAGTCCTCACACGCATCCCAGTCCTGGCACCCACCCCAGTCCTCGCACCCACCCCAGTCCTCGCACCCACCCCAGTCCTCGCACCCACCCCAGTCCTCGCACCCACCCCAGTCCTGGCACCCACCCCAGTCCTGGCACCCACCCCAGTCCTCGCACCCACCAAGGTCCGATGTTCGCCGAGTTGATCGCCCACAACCTCGCGCCGATCATGTTCGCGACGCTCGTCGTGTTCCTGCTCCTCGGCTACCCGGTCGCCTTCGCGCTCGCCGCCAACGGCCTGCTGTTCTTCGTGGTCGCCGTCGAACTCGCGCCCTACGCACCGGACACGATCAGCCTGTCCTGGCCGTTGCTGCAGGCCCTGCCGGAACGTGTGTTCGGAGTCATGTCGAACGAGGTGCTGCTCGCGGTCCCGTTCTTCACCTTCATGGGGCTGGTGCTGGAACGCTCCGGTATGGCCGAGGACCTTCTCGACACCATCGGGCAATTGTTCGGGACCATCCGCGGCGGTCTCGCCTACGCGGTGATCTTCGTCGGCGCGCTGCTGGCCGCCACCACCGGCGTGGTCGCGGCCTCGGTGATCTCCATGGGGCTGATCTCGCTGCCGATCATGCTGCGCTACGGCTACGACCGGCGCCTCGCCACCGGCGTGATCGCGGCCTCGGGCACGCTGGCGCAGATCATCCCGCCCTCCCTGGTGCTGATCGTCATGGCCGACCAGCTCGGCCGCTCGGTGGGCGACATGTACGAGGGCGCCTTCGTCCCCGGTCTCATCCTCTCGGCCATGTATGCCGGCTACGTCCTCCTGGTCACCCTGATCTGGCCCAAGGCCGCCCCCGGCCTGCCCAAGGACGCGATCGGCTTCCGGGAGGAGAACGGCGCCCGCGGCGTCTGGCAGCTGGGGGTCCTGGTCCTGTTCTCCGCCGCGATCGGCATGGCGGTGATGACCCAGACCGGCACCAAGGGCGGAGCCGATTACGTCATCCTGACGATCTGCATCGCCACCGTGGTCGCCCTGGTCTGCGCAGTGATGAACCGCTTCCTCGGCGCGCAGCGCATCGTCCCCTCCGGGCTCCTGGCCGCGGGTCTCGTCGCGCTCAGCCTCTATCTCCGTGCCATCGATGGCGGCACCTGGGGCCTGCTCGCCGAACTGGCCGCGGCGGGCGCGCTCTATGCCCTGGTCGTCGGGCTGGTCGAGCGCCTGACCGGCCTGCGCCTGATCTCGCGCATGGCCCAGCAGGTCACCTTCGTGATGGTGCCGCCGCTGCTGCTGATCTTCCTCGTGCTGGGGACGATCTTCATCGGCATCGCGACGCCGACCGAGGGCGGCGCCATGGGGGCGCTCGGCTCCCTGGTGCTCGCCGGCATCAAGCGGGTCCTCGACCGCAACCCGGCGCGCCTGAACGTCGGTCTCGTGAAGCAGGCGACGGAATCGACGGCCAAGCTCTCGACCTTCGTGCTGTTCATCCTGATCGGCGCGCGCGTGTTCTCGCTGACCTTCTACGGCGTCAACGGGCACGTCTGGGTCGAGCACCTGCTCACCAGCCTGCCCGGCGGCCAGATCGGATTCCTGATCTTCGTCAATATCCTGATCTTCCTGCTGGCCTTCTTCCTCGACTTCTTCGAGCTGGCCTTCATCATCATCCCGCTGATCGGGCCGGCGGCGGACAAGCTCGGCATCGACCTGATCTGGCTCGGGGTGATGCTCGGGGTGAACATGCAGACCAGCTTCATGCATCCGCCCTTCGGCTTCGCCCTGTTCTACCTGCGCTCGGTCGCCGCCAAGGTGCCCTACCTCGACCGCGTCACCGGCAAGCGCATGGAGCCGATCACCACCGGGCAGATCTATTACGGGGCGATCCCGTTCGTGATCATCCAGTGCATCATGGTCGCCCTGGTCATCCTCTTCCCCGGCATGGTGACGCACTACAAGTCGAGCGGCACCAAGGTGGATCCCGCTGCGGTTCAGCAGCAGCTCGACAACCTGCAGGGACTGGGCGCCGGCTCTGGCGACGATGCGCCGCCGATCGATCTGGGCCCCCCGAAGATCGAGTGAGCAGGCCCGCAGGCTGATCGGTTCGGAGAACCGCACCCGCGTTCACAGAGTGCGACCCGGAAACACACGGAGGAAACCATGAAGAGACGCGAATTCCTGAAGAATGCCGGGCTCGGTGCGGTCGCCGCGGGCACGGTCGCCGCACCTGCCATCGCCCAGTCGGCGCCGGAGGTGCGCTGGCGCCTGAGTTCCGGCTTCCCGAAATCCCTCGACACGATCTACGGCGCGGCCGACGTGCTCGCGAAGTTCGTCTCGGATGCCACCGACGGCAAGTTCGTGATCCAGCCCTTCGCCGCGGGCGAGATCGTCGGGACCTTCCAGGCCGCGGATGCGGTCAGCAACGGCACCGTCGAGATGGTCCATACCGCCGGGTATTACTATGTCGGCAAGGATCCGACCTTCGCCATCGGCGCCGCCGTTCCGTTCGGCCTGAACAGCCGCCAGCAGAACGCCTGGCTCTACCACGGCGGCGGCAATGAGATCGTCAACGAGTTCATGGCCAAGCAGAATATCTACGCGCTGCCCGGCGGCAACACCGGCACGCAGATGGGCGGCTGGTTCCGCAAGGAGGTCAAGACGGTCGCCGACCTGCAGGGCCTGAAGATGCGCATCGCCGGCATCGCCGGACAGGTCATGGCCAAGCTCGGCGCGGTTCCGCAGCAGGTCGCGGGCGGCGACATCTACCCGGCACTGGAGCGTGGAACCATCGATGCCGCCGAGTGGATCGGCCCCTACGACGACGAGAAGCTCGGCTTCAACAAGGTGGCGCCGTTCTACTACTACCCGGGCTGGTGGGAAGGTGGCTTGACGCTGCATTTCTACATCAACAAGGCCAAGTGGGAGAGCCTGCCGAAGAACTACCAGGCCATTCTTCAGGCCGCCGCCATGGCGGCCAATGTCGACATGCTGGCCAAGTACGACGCCAGGAACCCGGCCGCTCTGCGCCGCCTCATCGGCACGGGGGCGCAATTGCGGCCCTATTCGAACGAGATCATGGAAGCCGCCCTGAAAGCGACCAACGAGGTCTACGCCGAGATCTCCGCAAAGAACCCGGACTTCAAGAAAGGCATCGACAGCCTGCGCGCCTTCCGCGGCGAGGAATATCTCTGGTTCCAGGTCGCCGAGTATACCTATGACGGATTCATGATCCGGAACCGAACCAAGAACTGACCCCGGATCGGGCCGACGCGCCCATCGCGACGCAGCGATCGAGTTGTCCCGGGTCCTGATCCTCCGGTCAGGACCCGGGACGCTTCGCCACTCCAACCTCACGATCCTGCGCCGCAGCGGCGCGGGGATCGTTCGCCAGACGGATCGGCTCGCCGTGCGGGGTGGCGGCGGCGGCCCGTGCGAAGGCGTCCCGGCGCTCCGCGAGGCGTTCGGGCGCGGCGATCCCGCGCGCCGCGAGCAGGCCCTCGAGGGTCGCGAGCCAGGCGGCATAATCCGCCCCCTGCCCGGTCCGCCGCGTCTCTGCCCCCAGGGCCTCGGCCCATTCCGTCCAGTCGAACAGCCCGCGATCGTGAAGCGCCACCACGAGGGCGAAGGCCTGAGCCTCCCAGGGCTCGGCGAAGACCGGGGCGGCCGCGTCGTCCAGGGGGATCCGGTCGGGACCCCTCATGCGGTCGGCATCCCTCATGCGGTCGGCTCCGAAGCGACGGGTTCCAGGTAGCTCTCGAACGCGTTCACCGAGACGGCGTGGCCGGCTTCGGCTTGATCTCCCCACAGCTCGCGGCCGGAGAACCGGACGGTGTAGAGCCATTGCGGCGCCTCGCCGGCGAGCCGCGCGTTCGTGTCGGGAAAGACGAAGCCGCCATGCACCGTTTCGACGGTCCCGAGTCGGCCCCGCACGTAGCGCGGCAGGCGCGTATGTCCGACCGGATGGAAGTTCCGGGCGCGGACGCGGTCGCCCACCGAGAAGCGCGCGGGCTCGGGAACCGGCCGGTCGCTCGGGAAGCCGCGCCCGAAGAGCGGCGCCACCTCGGGTCCCCGAAGCACGCGCTCGACCGGGGCGGCCGGCGTCGTGATCGTGCCGGTGGACAGTTCCTTCGCCGTGGCGAGGCCGTGGGCCTGGACCTGGCGCTCCAGGGCCTTGAGCCAGATCGCGTAATAGCTGGAGGTGAGGTATTCGCCCGGCGGCAGCGCCTCGCGGGCGGACCGGCTCGCATCGAGGGTCCAGGCGCGGCAGAAGCCCATGGCCATCGCGAGGCCGAAGACCCGCTTCTCCCAGGGGGCATGGAAGCGCGGCTCGTCCGCTTCGGCCGCCACGGGACCGAACCCGTGGAGGCCGCCGAGATCCTGGCCCCCGTTCATGCGCCCACCTCCGGCAGGCCGGTGCCGATCATCGCATCCCGGGTGACGAGGGCCGCGAGCGCCGCCTCGTCGAGGGCTTCCGTCCCGGCAGGGCGCATCGGCAGCACCATGTAGCGAAGCTCGGCGGTGGAATCCCAGACCCGGATGCGCTGGCCGGCGGGCAGGGTCAGGCCGAACTCGGCGAGCACCGCACGAGGCTCGATCACGGCCCGCGCGCGGTAGGGCGGCGACTTGTACCAGACCGGCGGCAGGCCGAGCACCGGCCAGGGATAGCAGGAGCACAGGGTGCAGACGACGAGGTTGTGCGTCTCGGGCGTGTTGGCGACCACCACCATGTGCTCGCCGCCGCGCCCGCCGACGCCGAGTTCGCGCATCGCCGGGGTGGCATCCGCGAGCAGGCGCGCCCGAAAGTCGGGATCGACCCAGGCCCGCGCCACCACGCGGGCGCCGTTATGCGGGCCGACCTGGGTCTCGTAGGTCTCGATCAGCGCATCGAGGGCGGCCGGGTCGACGTAGCCCTTTTCCACGAGGACGGATTCGAGAGCGCGCACCCGCAGCTCCATCGGCGAAAGCGCGCTTCCGTGATGGGCCGCATGCGGGTGGTCTCCCTGAGAGTGGTCCGAATGCGGGTGGGCATCGTGATCGTGGGTTTGCGCCATGCTCAATCTCCGGGCTGCACCTTACGGGCAGAATCCGCGACCGTCATGATCCGCGACCGTCATGATCCGCGACCGTCATGATCCACGCCCGTCATGCGCACTCCACGATCGGCGCCTCCCGGGTTCGCGCGCTGTCCCGCCCGTGGCGAGCCCGGCAACGATCGCCGAGGCGCTCAGGCCGAGAGCCGCTCCTCCGACAGGCCGAGCGAACCGGCCAGGAAGGCGCGCGCGCGGCTGACCCGGCTCTTCATGGTGCCGGTCTGCGTGCCCACGAGGGTGGCCGCGGCCTCGTAGGTCAGGCCCTGGCCTGCCACGAGCAGCAGGGCCTCGCGCTGCACGGGCGGCAGCTTGGTGAGGACGGACCAGACCTTCTGCAACTCGATGCCGTGCTCCTGGGAGGGCAGCGCGATCATCTGGGCGGCCGCGGCCCCATCGGCATCCTCGACCTCGCGCCGGGCCTTGCGGCATTCGGTGTAGAACTGGTTGCGCAGGATGGTGAACAGCCACGCCGTGAAATTGGTGCCGGGCTGAAAGCGGTGTTGGTGCGTCCACGCCTTCAGCACCGTCTCCTGCACGAGATCGTCGGCCCTGGATGGCTGCACCGCCAGCGACTTGGCGAAGGCGCGCAGGCCCGGAAGCGCGGCGATCAGGTCGTCGCGGAAGGTGGAGGTCGCGGCCGGACTCTGCCGAGACAGAGTCGCCTGGAGCTGGTCGATGAGGTCGAGGAGGCGCTGGGGCGGCGCGTCGTCCAGGCTGGCAGCGTAGAAGGTCTGCAACTCGCGGCTCAGGTGGTCGCGCAAGGCCGGGGGCAGGCCGGGCCGGGTGTCGGACACGGCATCCATCCGGCACGCTACGACCTTCCGACCCGAGGGCCTCTCACCACCTGGCACCATGGCCTTCTCCTCTGCCGCCCGCGACACCCTCCCGGGGTGTACAGTGAATACAATATGGCACTCTCAGGCAACTCTCAAGATCGGACTTGGTCCGGAATCGACCAGGAGGAACCGCCTGCGACCTGGGTCGGTCCCGCTGCCCCTGTGCCGATGCGCCCCTTTCCACCTCAGGGCGCGTGGCTTATGGCTCGCGCATGCCACGCGGTGTGTCCTACCGGATCGAGGACAGGTTGGACGGCCTGTTCGATGTCGTCGTCACGCTCGACCCGGGCAAGGTCTTCCGGCGTGCCGGCAGTGCCTCACGCGCCGAGATCGATCAATGGATCGAAGATCTCCGGGCGCTGATGGCGGCAATCGGTGCCCCGGTCTCACCGGCCGACACCGCATCGATCGAGACCCCCGGGGTGGTTTCGAACGCCGTCCACCCGGCGAACGATAGAGACAGCTGAGGGGCTGGCTCAAGCGAGGCCCTGTCTTAAGCGCCGAACTGGCGCGAGGTCCGGTGCGCCCCGGAGGGCCGCAGGCCGGGATGCCTCAGGCGTCCGCTGGCCCGGCCGTCTCGTCGCTCTGGAACAGGATCCCGTAGGTAATCGGATCATAGAACCGCATCAGGCTCTGGACGAGGTCCTTGGGATCGACGTCGAGCGCTTCGGCCCAGGCGCGGTAGCGATCGGGCGGAATCCGTCCACGCCCCGTCTCGAGCTGGGAGATGAAGGTGTAGTACTCGGCGCCGACGAGGTTCGCGAGCTGCCGCTGTGACAGGCCGCGCGCCTCGCGCAGCTCCTTGAGATAGCGCCCACCCTCCCGGCGCAGTTCCAGCACGCCCTCGGAATCCAGGCGTTGGTGATGAGCGTACACGAGAGGCGGCCTTCCCGGATGCGACGGCTGAGCGACGCTCAGCTTGTACAGTGAAGTTCATATAGGTGAACACCGGCCGCGAAGTCCAGACGTTAACGCTGTTGGCCGAAAACCGCCGCCGCCCGTACGCCGGGCGGGTTCGTGGACGCGCAACGGGTTCCTGGGCAAAATACCGGTTTTCCGGCAAGGTGCTTGGAAAGATTCCAGTCTGCGCTATGGTCCGCTCAAGCGTTCGCACTCGGACCTGGCGTAGAGACGGAGTCGATGCACCGGATGCAGTCCCAGGGTGCGCTGACGAAGGACCCGGCTTTGCTGAGCGGGATACGTCGGCCGAGTGTGGAGCGTCCTGTGCAGAACTCGGGCTCGGAAGTGTTCACCGTCGCTGTCGTTGCGAAACGTCTTCGCCAAATTTCTCGGCGGCCCGCTCCCGTCGTCGCTTCCCGCCCGGTGAGCGCGCGCGATGAGCGATGACGCGGTGCGATCGATTCTGGGCAACGGCCTCCGGGCGATGCGACCGGTGCTGGCGACGGCCGTGCTGTTCGGCTTCTTCATCAACCTGCTGCTCTTCGTCAGCCCGCTCTACATGCTTCAGATCTACGACCGCGTGCTGCCCAGCCGCAACGAGACGACGCTCGCCGGCATCACGCTGATCGCCGCCTTCGGCCTGGCCGTCTACGCGGCGTTGGAGATGCTGCGGTCGCGCCTGCTCGTGCGGGGCGGCATGATCTTCGATCAGCAGATCGCGAACCAGATCTTCGATGCGGCCCATCGCGGGACCTTGCTGAGGCCGGGCGCCCAGCACGAGACCGCCTTGCGGGACGTCGACATCCTGCGCGAATTCCTGACCGGGAGCGGCATCCTGGCCTTCTGCGACCTGCCCTGGACGCCGATCTTCCTCGTCGCCTGCTTCGCCCTGCATCCCTGGTTCGGCTGGATGGCCTTCGTCGGCGGCGGCACCATCCTGGCGCTGACGCTGCTCAACGAGGTCGCCACGCGACGCCCTCTCCAATCCGCCAACCAGGTGTCCCGCGTCGCTGGTCAGCAGGCCGGGGCGACCTTCCGGAACGGGGAGGTGCTGCAGGCGATGGGCATGCTCGCCGCCATGCGCACCCTCTGGCGCTCCCGCCACGACGAGGTGCTGAGGCTCCAGGCCCGGGCGAGCGACCGGGCCGGCATCATCATCGCGGCAACGAAGTTCATCCGCCTGCTTCTGCAGATGCTGGTCCTCGGCGCCGGCGCCTACCTCGCCATTCACCGGGAGATCACGGCGGGATCGATGATCGCCGCCTCGATCATCATCGGCCGCGCCCTCACGCCGATCGAGGGGGTGGTCGGCAACTGGAAGAGCTTCACGGGCGCCCGGGCCAGCTACCGCCGCCTCGCCGCCCTGCTCGCCGTGGCCGGCCCCGAGCCGCGCCGCCTCGCCCTGCCGCGCCCGCGCGGATTCATCGAGGCCACCGCCCTGTCCGTGGCGGCACCGGGCGCCTCCCGGCCGATCCTGAGCGAGGTGGCCTTCACCTTCGAGGCCGGCAGCGTCGTCGGCATCATCGGCCCCAGCGCGGCGGGCAAATCCACCCTCGTCAGGGCGATCACGGGCCTCTGGCCCCTCCTCGCCGGCAGCGTGCGCATCGACGGCTCGGACCTGCGCCATTGGGACCAGCAGGAACTCGGCCGCCACGTCGGATACCTGCCGCAGGACGTGGAGTTGTTCGAGGGAACGGTGGCGCAGAACATCGCGCGCTTCGATGCCGGCGACGATGCGGCGATCCTGGCGGTGGCTCAGCGCGCCGGTTGCCATGAGCTGATCCAGGCGCTTCCCGACGGGTACAACACGGTGATCGGACAGGGGGGACACGGATTGTCGGGCGGCCAGCGCCAGCGCATCGCCCTGGCCCGCGCGATGTACGGCGACCCGAGCCTGATCGTTCTCGACGAGCCCAATGCGAGCCTCGACCAGTCGGGCGAGGTCGCGCTGATGCGGGCCGTGGCGGACCTGAAGGCGGCCGGGACCACCATCGTGATCGTGACCCACAAGCTCAGCCTTCTGACGAACGCCGATCGGGTGCTGGTGCTGAATGGCGGCACCGTGCAGACCTTCGGACCGGCCGAACAGGTCCTCGGGCAGATCGCCGGTCCGCGCGCGGTGCCCACCCGGGTGCCGGCATCCGGCAGTGCCGCGCTGCCCGAACCGTGTCGCGCCCTCGACGCGCAGCGGAATGCGGGGTGAGCGATGGCCGAGGCCCGGATGACGACCCCGCTCGCAGACCCCGTGCTCGTGTCCCCGGCCCGCGCCCGCAATCCGGCCGGGATGACCGACTGGCGCTGGTACGCGGCGGCCGGTTACACCCTCATCCTCCTGACCTTCGGCGTCGTCGGGACCTGGGCGGCCTTCGTGCGGCTCGACCGGGCCGTCATCAGCCCCGGGGTGATCGTCGCCGAGGGCAGCCGCAAGAGCGTCCAGCATTTCGAGGGCGGGATCGTCCAGGCGGTTCTGGCGAAGGACGGGCAGGCGGTCCGGGCCGGTGATATCCTCCTGCGCGTCGACCCGCTGCAATCCCGTGCCAGCGCGGACCTGTTCCGCAGCCAGCTCGATGCCGCCCTGATCCTGGAGGCCCGGCTTCGGGCCGAGCAGGACCAGGCCGCCGAGCCGGCGCTGCCCCCCGAGATCCTGGAGCGGCGGACGGACGGTCCCATCGCCCACATGATCGCCGACCAGGCCAGCCAGCTCGCGGAGCGGCAGGCCTCGTTCCAGCTCCAGCTCTCGCTCACCGAGGCCAAGGTCACGCAGCTGAACACGGAGATTTCAGGCCTCGCCGTCGAGAAATCCGCGGTCGAGCAGCAGGTCGCCCTGATCCGGCAGGAATTGGAAGGCCTGCGCAGCCTGCGCGAGAAGGACCTGATCCCGCTCTCGCGCGTCCTGATGATGGAGCGTGAGCGGACGCGTCTCGAAGGCGTGATCGGGCGCTCGGTCGCGGAGACGGCGAAAGCCCGGAACGGCATCAACGAGGCCGGGATGCAGGCCGCGCAGCTTCGGCAGAAGCGCCAGGAGAACCTGACGGCCCAGCTGCTCGAGACGCGCCAGAAGATCGTCGAGCTGCGCGAGAAGCTGGTCGTGGCGCAGGACGTCCTGCGCCGGCACGAGGTTCGCGCGCCCTCCCCCGGTGTGATCCAGGACCTGAAGGTCTACACGATCGGGCAGGTGATCCGCTCGGGCGAGCCCCTGATGGAGATCGTGCCCACGAGCGACCGACTGGTGGTCAGCGTCCAGTTCGCGCCGAACGACCTCGAATCCGTCCATGCGGGAATGCGGGCGGAGATCAAGTTCCCGGCCTTCCAGAGCCGCCGGATGCCGGCGATCTTCGGAAGCCTGACCACCGTCTCCCGCGACCGTCTGATCGACGACCGGACGAAGCAGGCCTATTTCGCCGGCACCATCGAGATCGACGACCGGGCGCTGCCGGACGACGTGCGCCCGCGCCTGATCGCGGGCCTTCCCGCCGAGATCGTCGTCTCGGCGGGCGAGCGCACGGCGCTCGACTACCTTCTCGCGCCCTTCTTCGACGCAGTGGGACGCGCCTTCCATGAACGATAGGATCGGGTTGATGGTGACGTGCGCGCAGGTGAGGTCCCGATGAGTGCGGTCATCTCGTTGTTCCCGCCGGCTTCGACGCGCCGGGGCGGCTGGTCGCAGCAGGAACTCGCGGAGTTCTACCGGGTCGAGGCGGCGCTCCTGCGGGCCGGCCTGTCCATCGCCAGCGAGCAGGGCCTGAGCGACGAGGGCGATCCCTGGTTCGTCTTCTGCCGCCCGGACGGCGACGAAATCATGCATTTCGCCCGGATCGACGGCAGCTACCTGATTGCCTCGGAGGCCCTCGACGGTCTCGCGCGCGGGCGGGATTTCCGCGCCCTCATCAATCACGTCGCCCAGCGTCATCCCGAGCTTCTGCCGATCCCGAGGGCCGGCGATGGCACCCGCCTCGCCGTCCATCCGGCCGCCCTGCTCGCCGCGCTGGTCGCGGCCGCGGCCTTGAGCCTGTCGCCGGACGACGCCTTCGCGAGCGAGGGGCCAGCCCCCCTCCCGGGCCTCGCACCGGCCGGGAGCGCGGGACCCGACGCGCATCTCGGCTCGCCGGACGTGACGCGAACCGGGACTTCCGAGGAGCGGGACGGCCATCGCAAGCACGCCGACGCCATCCTGCTCTCGGCCATGATCTTCGCCGCCAACGCGTTCACTCCGGATTCCGCCGAGGCCCGCACCGGCCCGGATCTCCTCTCCGGAGCGTCGGCGGACGGCGCTCCCGGGTTCGGAAGCCGCGGCGAGTCGCTTCAGGGTCCTGTGGCCGACGAAGCCGGACGGGCCGCGACCTCGGGCGGACCGCTTCCCGCGCGCGCGGGCGGACCCTCGGGCAGCGGCTCCCCTGTGGCGGCCGTCGAGGCCGGCGGCGCCCCCGGGCGCCACCAGGATCTGCCGGAGCTGGCGAAAGCCCCGGGCCCCCAGTTCGGCCGGGACTTTGGCCAGGATCTGGGCCGCGAGGCGGATGGCCTGGCCCGACGACAGGCCGCGCCGGCCGGCGACGCGTCGCGGACGTCGCTACAGGCCGAGACCAAGGCGTCTTCCGGTGCGACCGAGGCGGATGCGGCGCACCGCACCGCGACGTCGGGCGCGCCGGGACCGGCCTCGGAGGGGGCCGCCGGCGCCCCGGCGGCGGCCGCCGGAGCGGAACCGGGAACCGGGCCGGTCTTCTCGCTGGAGACGGCGACGCACGAGGGCTACGCTCCGGCTAAATCCGCGTCGGCGCCTAAGGCCGCGACGGGCAGAGGCCCGGATCGCTCCGAGACCGCTTCTTCCCAGTCCGTATCTTCCCAGTCCGTATCTTCCCAGTCCGTGGCCGCGCAGACCGAACGGGGCGAGTCGGGCCGCTCCGATGGGTCATCGGAGAAGCGAGGCTCCGGCTCGGACAGCCGAGGCGAAGACTCGGACAGCCGTGGCGCCGGCTTGGACAGCCGTGGCGCGGACTCGGAGCATCGCGGCGAAGCCTCGGACAAGCGGGGCACCGCGTCGGAGACGGGCAGCGCGACCGACCCGGCCGCCGCAGGGCGGGGACAGAAAAACGCGGACACGGGTCGGTCCGCCCCGACCGCCGACAGCCCTCATTCGCCGGACCGCGATAACGGCTCGTCCGGGTCGTCGCAGCAGGCGGGTTCCAAGGCACCCTCCTCGTCCTCATCCTCATCCTCCGGCGACCGAGATACGCCCGACGCCGCATTGTCGAAGACCGCCGAAGCGGGTTCGAGCGCCGAGCGGAACGCCGCCTCCGACAAGCACATTGCCCAGGACCCAAGCCACAGGCAGGCCGCCTCGGCAGCCGAGTCGGAGACCGGATCGTACGCCCAACCCGACACGGGTGATCGGACATCCGCCGAGGCGGGCCAAGGCCAAAGCGAAGGCCAAGCCGGGTCCGCCCGCAGCGCGGGCGGCGGAGCGTCCGAGCGTGGCGCTTCCGGCAATGGCCGGGCCGAGGCTGGCCGGGCCCAGGCTGGCAGTGCCGGCGATGGCGACCCGGACGGCGTGACGCTGCGCGGGTCGGAGGCGCACGCCAGCACCGGGTCCGAGGCGCCATCGCGCGGTGCACCCGGTTCGGCCGGGGCGGCCCACGCGCAGGCCGAGACCGGAGCGGCCGCCGACGCCGCGACCGCCAATTCTGCCAAGGGCGAGCGAGCGGATGCACACCCCTCTGGCAGCCACGCCGCACCGATGGCTGCCGAAGCGTCGTCGCACGCCAAGGTCAAATCGGCTGGGTCGGACTCGTCATCGGCCGGTTCCGCGACCGGCGACCCGGAGGAGCGGCATACCGGGACGATGGCGGACGGCACGGCATCTTCGCACGCACCGGCGGAGTCTTCGTACGCATCCGCAGCATCTTTGCATGCATCGGCGGGGTCTTCTCACGCTTCGGCAGGCGCTTCGCACGCATCGGCGGAATCGTCGCGTGGATCGGATGGCGACCACCCGGCCCCCGCCGGTCCGTCCGGCCATTCGGAGGCTGCAGCGAGAGGCGCCGAGGCTCCGAAGGCCGATCCGGCTTTCGCCACGGCGTCACCCGCCGCCGGGCACGGCGCCGACGAGGGGGCGGCTTCGACCCAAGACGACCTTGCCGCGCACGGCCACAGCCACGCGGCCACACCGAGGACGATGCCGTCGGAGGCCGCGTCCGCGCATTTCGCTCCGGAGGCAGAACTCGCTTCGGAGACGGGACCCACACCGCCGGCTCCGGCGGGTCAGGCGCCGGGCGCCAGCGCCAAGGCACCCGGTCACCTCGACGATTCGGGCTCGGGCGCCGGCGCGGCGCAGGATGCCACCCTCACGGGAACCGGCGACACGGCTGCCGACCGGGGGGCTCCGCACCCCGTGGCGAGATCTTCGGCGATCGACGGACACGGCCAGGGCGCATCGGGGACGGCTCCGGACCAGCCGGCCGCCGCGGACCCCGCGCCCGAACCTGCAAGCCCCAGGTCATCGGCACAAGAAGACACCGGCAAGGCACCGGGGCACGACACCGGCAACACGGCAGCCCACAGCCCCGGCGACGCGGCGGCCCAAGACACCGGCAAGGTGCCGGTGCAAGACACCGGCAAGGTGCTGGCGCAAGACACCGGCAACACGGCAGCCCACAGCCCCGGCGACGCGGCGGCCCAGGATCAGGCGTCTCACCTCAAGGACGCGAATCCCCCGAAGCCGCTCGCCGCCAGCGTCGATGACGGCGGCAACCTGGTGTTTTCCGCCCCGAGCCCGGATGCGCCGTCGCCGGCATTGGGCCACGCGCCACCGGACGATCTCGGACACGCCAAGATCGGGCTGGTGGGCATTCAGGATCACGGTGGGGCGCACCACCTGGATTTCCACACCTGACCGGAACGGTGGGACACCGTCGCCTCAGCCGCTTCCGACAAGGGGCGTGGTGCCGTGCTCCGCGCCGCGTCAGCTGCGATGCTGGTCGCGCATGAGGGTGATGGCCCAGGCTTTCAGGTCGGTGCCGGGCGGAAAACGGTCCTGGTCCTGCCAAGCCTTCAGGAGCGTCTCCTGCACGAGGGCTTCCGCCCCACCGGTCCCTCTCGCCAGCGCATGGGCGAAGCGCCGGAGATCCGGAAGGAGTGCGAGAAGGTCGTGGCGGAAGGTGTCCGGCTGCTGCCGGTCGTACGCGTCCAGGGCGGTCGTCAGCCGGGATACGCGGGCCTGGAGATCGTCCGGCATCCGGACGCCGAAATCGGTCGCATAGAGCCGGCGTAAACCGGCGCCCAGACCCAGGCGCAGACCCGCACGGAGGGGCGGCCGGCGGTCCGGCTCGTCCTGGAGGCGCGCCGCGGAGGCTTCACCGGGAGATTCGGACAAAGGATCCGATTGGGACGCCATGGCCGACCCGGTACTCCATCGTTCCCGATCCATCGTACAGTAAGTTTATAATAGATGTTCGCTGTATGGCTATCAAGGCCCAAGGCCCAAGGCCCAAGGCCCAAGGCCCAAGGCCCAAGGCCCAAGGCCCAAGGCCCAAGGCCCAAGGCCTTGGGCGGTCAGGGGGCATCCGAACGGCAGGAGGTCTCCGGTGCGGCGCTCGGTTCAGGCTGCGGCCCGAGCTTCGTCGACAGGTGCGCCGTCGACGGGCGATGCGGGCGCTTCCGGGTTCTCCAACGGTCAACGCGGCCGCTCACGGCATGTGCGGCCGCTCACGGCATGTGCGCGCGCTCACCGCGTCCGTTGGAGCGGATGCCGTAGCCATCCCGGATGAGCATCAGCATCCACGACGTCAGCGTCCCGATCTTCGTCAATGCGCTTCGCAGCATGAGCGCGTGGCTCGACAAGGCGGCCTCGGAAAAGCCGGAGGCCGAGCTACTCCTCGGGCGGCTCGCACCCGACATGCGGGCCTTGCCGGCGCAGTATCAGATGGCCTCCGACAGCGCGAAGAACGCCGTGGCGCGGCTGGCCGGAATTTCGGCGCCCGCGATGCCGGACACCGAGGCTAGTTTCGCCGAACTCAAGGCACGCTGCGCCAGGACCATCGCCTTCGTCGAGAGCATCGACCCGGCGGCGCTGGCGTCGGGCGCGGACCGCACGGTCGAGCTGACATTCCCGAACGGCACGGGATACCGCTTCACGGGGCAGGCCTATCTCACCGGGTTCGCGCTTCCGAACTTCTTCTTCCACGTCACCACCGCCTACGGAATCCTCCGCAGCGCCGGGGTGAGCCTCGGCAAGCCCGATTTTCTCCAGCATCTCGGGCCGCCGAACATCAAGGCCGCGCCGTAGGCGCGCGAGGTCCCGCCCCTCCCTCGGTCCCCGGGAGGATGGGCGCCGGTCAGAGGCGAACTGCCTCGCGGTAGCCGCTCGATCGAACCGGCGAACGATCGCAGGTCGCTGGCGAGCGGTTCGGAGAGGGGGCCGCCGACCCGGATCATGCGGCCGGCGACGCGCCCGACGCTTCCGAGGTGGGAGCCGAAGACGGCGCGCGGGAAGTGCAGGCGGATCTCCTCGTAGGCGCCCGGAAGTCCGGACACGCAGGGTCGGTCGAGGGCCGTGAAGTCCAGGTCTCCCGCTTCGAGGATCGCACCGCAGGTCCCCTGCTCATGATGCGCCCGCCCGGCTACGAGCAGGTTGACGCAGACGTCGTCGAGACCGTCGGCTCGGACATGCCGGTCGTGCCGCTCGATCTGGACGCCGCTGCTGCGGGTCTGCATCAGCGTGCCGTGGGACGAGACGGCAAGGAGGCGGTCGGCCGCGAAGCTCGCGAGATCTTCCGTGTCGGAGGCATCGACCCATGCCGATGCCGTGCTGCGCCAGTAGTCGAACGCCTGTCCGGGGTCGACCTGTCGCGTCGTCTGGCGCTGAGCGAAGATCCCGGTCGTCTCCAGCCGGTCGCGTGTTGCGGAGCTTGTGCGGCGCATGTGGACATGGGCATGTGGACATGGGCACCCCCCTGGATCAAATCGCGTGACCCGGTCGCCCCGAACAGCCTCGATCCTGGTTCCTCGATCCTGGTTCCTCAATCCCTGGCCCCCGCCCCTCACGGCCTGTCCGGCACGCCCTCCCGGAGGCCGCCCGGGCAGGCCGTGCGACGGCGGCGCGGGACTGCGGCGCGGGACTGCGGCGCGGGACTGCGGGTAGTGGGCGCAAGAGAACGTGGAGCGGCTATGAAAAAGCCCGCCAAGTCACTGACTTGGCGGGCCAAATTCATGGTAGCGAGGGACGGATTTGAACCGCCGACACAAGGATTATGATTCCTCTGCTCTAACCAGCTGAGCTACCCCGCCAGACCGCGACCGCCGAAGATCGGGGCCGCGATGAGATCGGCGGTATAGGGAACCCCGCCGTGGGGTGTCAACGGGGTCGGCCCCGGGAAAATGGCCTGTCCCGTCGCCCCGTCAGAGCCGGGTCCCGAAGATTTCGGCGACCTGGGGAATGTCCTTGTCGCCGCGTCCGCAGAGGTTGACGACCAGGAGGTGATCCTCGGGCTGCTGCGGTGCCAGTTCCCGCACCTTGGCGAGGGCGTGGGCCGGCTCCAGGGCCGGGATGATGCCCTCCAGCATCGAACACAGCTTGAAGGCGTCCAGGGCTTCCTGATCCGTCGCCGAGAGGTAGGTGACGCGGCCGGCCTCGTGCAGCCAGGCGTGCTCGGGGCCGATGCCCGGGTAGTCGAGGCCGGCCGAGATTGAGTGCGCGTCCGCGATCTGGCCGTCGCCATCCTGCAGCAGGTACGTGCGGTTGCCGTGGAGCACGCCGGGCTTGCCGCCCGAGAGCGAGGCCGCGTGCAGGCCGCTGGAGATGCCGTGGCCGGCCGCCTCGACGCCGTACATCTTGACCTCGGGATCATCGAGGAAGGGGTGGAACAGGCCCATGGCGTTGGACCCGCCGCCGATGCAGGCGACGAGGGAATCCGGCAGCCGGCCCTCCATCTCCAGCATCTGCGTCTTGGTCTCGCGGCCGATAATCGACTGGAAGTCGCGCACCATCGCCGGATACGGGTGCGGGCCCGCCACGGTGCCGATGCAGTAGAAGGTGTCGGCGACGTTCGTGACCCAGTCGCGCAGGGCCTCGTTCATCGCATCCTTCAGGGTCTTGGTGCCGGATTGCACCGGCACCACCTCGGCGCCCAGCATCTTCATGCGGAACACATTGGGCGCCTGACGCGCGACGTCGACGGCCCCCATGTAGACCACGCATTTCAGGCCGAAGCGGGCGCACAGGGTGGCGGTGGCGACGCCGTGCTGGCCGGCGCCGGTCTCCGCGATGATGCGCGGCTTGCCCATGCGGCGGGCCAGCATGATCTGGCCGAGCACGTTGTTCACCTTGTGCGAGCCGGTGTGGTTCAGCTCGTCACGCTTGAAGAAGACCTTCGCCCCGTGTCCGGGGGCCGCCTGCGCGCGCAGGTGCTCGGTCATGCGCTCGGCGTAGTAGAGCGGGCTCGGCCGGCCGACGTAATGGGTCAGATGGCTGTTCATCTCCGCCTGGAAGGCCGGGTCGGCCTTCGCGGCGGTGTAGGCGGCCTCCAGGTCGAGGATCAGCGGCATCAGGGTCTCGGCCACGAAGCGTCCGCCGAAGATACCGAAGCGGCCGCGCTCGTCCGGGCCGTTGCGGAACGAGTTCGGAGGGGGAGCGATGGTCACGGGCATGATCCTCGGAGTGACGGAGGCATGCAGGACGGATGCATGCGAGACGGGCGGATGCGTTTGGCCAACGCCTAGACCCGCGCGGGGGGCGGCGACAATGCGGCCAACACGTCGATCCTTGAAATCAAGGGTTTTTCGACCCGATTGCAAGGCCGTCGACGATCAGAAGTGCCGAGTCGTCGAAGATGCCTGAGCGTCAGGCACTCCGGGCGGCCGCCACGAAGGCGGCGATGCGGGCCGGCGATTTCTCGCCCGGCCGGATCTCGACGCCCGACGAAACGTCGACGGCGCGGGCACCCGTGCGGACGAGCGCGGCCGCCACGGTGTCGGGCGTGAGACCGCCCGAGAGCATGTAGCCCGCCGGCAGCGTGGCCCCGTCGAGCAGGCTCCAGTCGAAGGCGTGGCCGTTCCCGCCGGGCAGGTCGGCGCCGGGGGGCGCCTTGGCGTCGAGGAGAATGCGGTCGGCCGCGCGCGCCTGCGCCGCCACGGCGTCGAGATCCGCCGCGGTGGCGACGCCGATGGCCCGCATCACCCGGCGGCCGGTGGCGGCGCGGATGGCCGCGACCCGCTCGGGCGTCTCGCGGCCGTGGAGCTGGATCCAGTCCGGATCGAAGGCCGCGACGGCGGCCGCCACCAGGGCGTCGTCGGGGTCGACCAGGAGCACCACCCGTTCGGTCCGGCCCTTCGCCTGAGCGGACAAGGCCCGGCCGGTCTCGAGATCGACGTGGCGGGGGCTCTTGGGGAAGTGCACGAAGCCGACGAGGTCGGCCCCGGCCTCCAGGGCGGCGTCGAGGGTCGCCGGGGTGCTGAGCCCGCAGATCTTGATCGCGACGGCGGACATGCGGGCGGGGAACCGGGGTTCGGCCTCAGTGCGGCGCCGGCAGGGCGACGCGGTCGGAGGCGTTGCGGTAGATGCCGTTCGGACCCTCGTTGGTCGGCGGCGGGGCGTAGGTCTTGAGGCGCGCGGTCTCGCTCTCCAGGCGGCGGATCTCGCGGCGGCGGGCGGCGCTGGTGCGGCGGGTGCCCGCCTGCCCGAGCCAGGCGCCGCAGCCGCCCAGGAGCACGCCGATCGCCACCGCGATGAACAGCAGCAGGTAGAGCGGTAGCGCCGCGCTGAACACCGGCATGTCGGGCGAGACGGGATCAAACGACACCCGCACCACGTCGCGGTTGGCCACCGCGAAGGCCACCACCAGGACGGCGACGGGGAGCAGCAGCAAACCCTTGAGGAAGCGGATCATCGAGAGGAACTCCGAACGGTTGGGACGGGGCGGCGGGTCAGGAAGCGGCGGCCTCGCCGTCCCCGATGCCGGCCTCGTTGAGGCGCAGGCGCATCTCCTTTCCGGTCTTGAACACCGGGATGGCCTTCTCGGAAACGGCAACGGCCGCACCCGTGCGCGGGTTGCGCCCGCGTCGCGCATCGCGGCGCTTGACCGAGAAGGCACCGAAGCCGCGCAGCTCGACCCGGTCGCCCCGGGCGAGCGCGTCCGCGATGGTATCGAGGATCGCGTTCACGAGGGTCTCGACGTCGCGCTGGTAGAGATGCGGGTTCTGCTCGGCGATCTTGAGCACGAGCTCCGACTTGATCATGCGAGGGCCTTCACGAAATCATGCACGAAAGACGGGGCGCGGACCCTCAGCGGGCCGCCTCGGCGGGGCCGGGCCGCCACAGCACCAGGAGGCCGCCCTGAGCCAGCCCCGCCGTCTCGTCGCCGACCTGGCGCAGGCGGGCGGCGAGGCCGTCGAGCCCGATCAGATCGGCCCCGAGGCCGAGGGCCGACCACAGGCGGAAATCGCTCTTCTTGGCGGGTTCCCAGTCCAGCACCGGCAGGTTCTTCTCCACGCCCTTCTGCGACTCGAGCCAGGCGACCGCCTGCCGCTCGCCGCCGAGGCCGTCGACGAGCTTCAGGGGCACGCTCTGGCGGCCGCTGAACACCCGTCCGTCCGAGACGGTGGCGAGTTCCGTGTCGGACATCTTGCGCCGGTCGGCCACCAGGCCCTTGAACCACCCGTAGGTGTCGCCCACCACGGCGGCGAGCGCCGCGCGGGCCTCGGGCGAAGTCGGGGTGAAGCCCGAGGGCTCGGCCTTGAGCGGCGCCGACTTCACCGACTCGACCTTGACCCCGACCTTGTCGAGCAGGCCCGACAGGTCCGGATACTGGAACAGCACGCCGATGGAGCCGACGAGCGCGGTCTCGCGCGCCACGATGTGGTCCGCCGCGATCGCCGCGATGTAGGCGCCCGACGCCGCCGTGCCGTCGACGAAGGCCACCATGGGCTTCTTCTCGGCGAGCGCGCGCAGGTTGCGGTAGAGTTCCTCGGAGCCGGTGGTGGTGCCGCCCGGCGAGGAGATCGACACCACCACGCCCTTGACCGCGGCGTCGTCGCGCACGCGCTCGATCAGCTTGGTGGTCGATTCGCTGCCGGCGATGAAGCCGCCGATCGAGATCCGGGCGATCTGCGGGCGCAGACCGCCGAGGCCGAAGGTGTCGCCGCTGCGGACCCGCAGGCCGACCGCGCCCACGGCGACCACGAGGCCGCCGATGCCGAGCACCCGCCAGAGGGACAGCTTGCGGCGCAGGCGCCGGCGATCGATCAGAAGTTCGGCATCCGCGGCCATGCGCTGGTTCTGCTCCCTCGCGCCGGCTGAACCGGCGGATTGTTTTTCAGGCCCGGGTTCGGATGCGGGACCCGCACCGACTCGCCTCCGCGCGTCGGGCGATCCTTGTCCCACACTCCCCGCCGATTTGCACCAAGCCTTTGTCGCGTCACGCGTCCTTAGGGCAAACCCCGGGGCAAACCATCCTCGGTCCGTGTTCTAGCGCTGCCCGGCCCGGACCCACAAGAGGGCAGGTCGCGGGGCCTGCGGGGCGGCGTCTGGCCGGGGCGGTCGCGCCTGTCGCGGGGGCGGCCGGCCATCCGGCGACGGGGCGCATACGAAGACGCCCGCGCGGGAAGCGATCCCGCGCGGGCGTCGAAGAGAGAGACGGATGCCCCGGTCCCGAAGGACCGGGGCACGCGCTAGGCTTAGTCCTGCGACTCGTCCTTGTCGTCGCTGGTGCGGGCCTTCTTGAAGGCCGCGCCGAGGATCTCGCCGAGCGAGGCACCCGAATCGGTCGAACCGAACTGGGCCATCGCCTCCTTCTCTTCGGCCATCTCGAGGGCCTTGATCGAGAGCTGGACCCGGCGCGCCTTGCGGTCGAACTGGATCACGCGGGCGTCGAACTTCTCGCCGGCGGCGAAGCGCTCGGGGCGCTGGTCGCCACGGTCGCGGGCCAACTCGGCCCGGCGGATGAAGGTCGTCAGGTCGGTGTCGACGATCTTCACGTCGACGCCCGAATCCTTCACGTCCACCACTTCGCAGGTCACGATCTGACCCTTCTTGAGGTCACCGGCTTCCGTGAAGGGGTCGCCGCCGAGCTGCTTCACGCCGAGCGAGATGCGCTCCTTCTCGACATCGACGTCGAGAACCTGGGCGCGCAGCATGTCGCCCTTCTTGAACTCCTCGATGACCTGCTCGCCGGGACGGTTCCAGTCGAGATCCGACAGGTGGACCATGCCGTCGACATCGCCGTCGAGGCCGATGAACAGGCCGAACTCGGTCTTGTTCTTGACCTCGCCCTCGACCTCGGAGCCCACCGGATGCTGCTGGGCGAAGGCCTCCCAGGGGTTCTGGAGGGTCTGCTTGAGGCCGAGCGAGATGCGGCGCTTGACCGGATCGACTTCGAGGATCTGCACTTCCACTTCCTGCGAGGTGGAGACGATCTTGCCCGGGTGGACGTTCTTCTTCGTCCAGGACATCTCGGAGACGTGGATCAGGCCTTCGATGCCCGGCTCCAGCTCCACGAAGGCGCCGTAATCGGTGATGTTGGTCACGCGGCCCTTGAGCTTGGCGTCGACCGGGTAGCGCTGGGCGATGCCCTCCCACGGATCGGCGAGCAGCTGCTTGATGCCGAGCGAGATGCGGTGGGTCTCGTGGTTGATCTTGATGATCTTGACCTTGACCGTCTGGCCGATGGTCACGACCTCGGACGGATGGTTCACGCGGCGCCATGCCATGTCGGTGACGTGGAGCAGGCCGTCGATGCCGCCGAGGTCGACGAACGCACCGTATTCGGTGATGTTCTTGACGACGCCGTCGATGACCTGGCCTTCCTCGAGGTTGGCCACCAGCTCGGAGCGCTGCTCGGCGCGGCTCTCCTCGAGGACGGTCCGGCGCGACACGACGATGTTGCCGCGGCGGCGATCCATCTTGAGGATCTGGAACGGCTGCGGGGTACCCAGCAGCGGGGTGACGTCGCGCACGGGGCGGATATCGACCTGGGAGCGCGGCAGGAACGCCACGGCGCCGTCGAGATCGACGGTGTAGCCGCCCTTGACCTGGTTGAAGATCGCGCCGGTGACGCGCTCGTTGGCCTCGAAGGCCTTCTCGAGCTTGACCCAGCTCTCCTCGCGGCGCGCCTTGTCGCGCGAGATGACGGCCTCGCCGAGCGCATTCTCGATGCGGTCGACATAGACCTCGACCTCGTCGCCGACGGCGAGTTCGCCTTCGCGGCCGGGGCCGTTGAATTCCTTGAGAGCGACACGGCCTTCCGTCTTGGCGCCGATGTCGATGACGGCCACGTCCTTCTCGATCGCGACGACGCGACCCTTGACGACGGACCCTTCGGTGATCTCGTGTTCGAGGAAGGACTCCTCGAGAAGAGCTGCGAAATCGTCGCGGCTCGGGCTACGCTGTAGGGCGTTACCAGCAGTCATTCTGTCTCCTGACAGGCCTCATCGGGAGGCCGGCATCGGCGGCTCGTGTGACGGGACACCCTCGACGTCGCCGCCCGGGGTCCTGGACCCGACGGGCTCAACCTCCCGAAGGAGGGCCGACGCATTCTCAAGCGATGGTCGAGAGCGGTCCTCCAACGGGGACGCGGCCCGGCAGAACCCTGCCGAGACTCGTCGATTCCGATCGGAGAACGGCGGTTGCATAGCCGATTGCCGGTCATCCGGCAACTGGCCAGGCGCCCGGGCCGCTTCGGTCTCGGAAACGAAAAATCCCCGCGGCCAGGCTGCGGGGATCGGTCGGCACGGCGCGTACGGGACGTGTCAGTCCTCGTCGTCGTCCTCGGTGCTGCGCATGCCCTTGAGCTTGGCGAACACCGAATCGGCGTTGAGCTTCTCGTCGCGGGCGGTGCGGTGGTGCTCGTCGGACTCGGTGTAGTCGGTGGCGGTCGAGACCTCGGTCGGCAGCAGCGTGGCGCCGCCGTCCACCGGCATGTTGGCCGGACGATCCTTGGCCGAGCGCTGGACTTCGAAATCGAGGTCGATCTGCGTGCAGAGGCCGAGGGTCACCGGGTCCATCGGCTGCAGCGAGGCGGAGTTCCAGTGGGTGCGCTCGCGGATCTGCTGGATCGTCGACTTGGTGGTGCCGACGAGGCGGATGATCTGCGCATCCTTGAGTTCGGGGTGGTTGCGCAGCAGCCACAGGATGGCGTTGGGCCGGTCCTGGCGCCGCGACAGGGGCGTGTAGCGCGGACCCTTGGTGGTGCGCTTGACCTCGGGCAGCTTCACCTTCGAGACCGCGACCTTGAGCTTGTAGTTCGGGCTCTTCTGCGCCTTCTCGATCTCGTCGCGGGTGAGCTGGCCCGTGGTGATCGGATCGAGGCCCTTGATGCCGGCCGCGACTTCGCCATCGGCGATGCCCTTCACCTCGAGGGGGTGCAGCTTGCAGAAATCGGCGATCTGCTCGAAGGCCAGCGAGGTGTTCTCCACCAGCCACACGGCGGTGGCCTTCGGCATCAGCGGGCCTTGGGACATCGGGCTACTCCAACAGGTTCGGGCGGGACGGGTCATCGGGGCGCCGCCGACAGGGCGTCGCTCGCTCCGGCCCGAGAGTGGCCGGCAGCATCCCGTCTCAACGCTGCAATAGGGAAGCGCCGTCTATACAGGTTTCCGTGGGGTCAAGGCAATTGCGATCCGCTGCACCCGCAGGATCGGGCACGGCCGTGAAAGCGGTTCGGGATTTCTCCGGGGGCCGCGCCTCAGGTGAACAGGCTCGACACGCTCGATTCGGTCGCGGTCCGGCCGATGGCCTCGCCCAGCAGGGGCGCGATGGTGGCGACCCGGATGTTGCGGGCGAGCTTGACCGCCTGCGTCGGCTGGATCGAATCGGTGATCACCAGTTCCTTCATCCGCGAGGCGGCGATGCGCGAGACCGCGCCGCCCGAGAGCACCCCGTGCGTGATGTAGGCGGAGACGTCCTTGGCGCCGGCGTTGAGCAGGGCTTCGGCGGCGTTCACCAGCGTGCCGCCCGAATCGACGATGTCGTCGACGAGGATGCAGGAGCGGCCCTCGACCTCGCCGATGATGTTCATCACCTCGGATTCGCCGGGGCGCTCGCGGCGCTTGTCGACGATCGCCAGGGTGGCGTCGATGCGCTTGGCGATGGCGCGGGCGCGGACCACACCGCCGACGTCGGGCGACACCACCATCCAGTCCTTGGGGTCGAGCCGCTCCTTGATGTCGCGCACCTTCACGGGAGCGGCGAACAGGTTGTCGGTCGGGATGTCGAAGAAGCCCTGGATCTGCCCGGCATGGAGATCGAGGGTCATGACACGGTCGGCGCCGGCCTCGGTGATCAGGTTGGCCACCAGCTTGGCCGAGATCGGCGTGCGGCCGGAGGTGCGCCGGTCCTGGCGGGCATAGCCGAAATACGGGATCACCGCGGTGATGCGCCGGGCCGAGGAGCGCCGCGCCGCATCGATCATGATGAGCAGTTCCATCAGGTGATCGTTGGCCGGGAACGAGGTCGACTGGACGATGAACACGTCCTCGCCGCGCACGTTCTCCTGGAGCTCGACGAAAATCTCCATATCGGCGAAGCGCCGGACCATGCACTTGGCCAGCGGCAATTCGAGATAGGCCGCGATCGCCTCGGCCAATGGCCGGCTCGCATTGCCGGCAATGATCTTGATCGAGGACTTCATACCGGGGTCTTCATCTCGCGATCCTTGGGGGGGCGTCCCGTCGTCGCTTCGGGCAAGCCCTCGCTGTCGCGCTCATACCAGCCGCGACCGGGGCGTCACAATGCCTTCACGCAGCCTTCACCTGGATTACGAGGCCAGGTCGCGGGTCTCAGGGCTCGAGCAGGCTGTGCAGGTGCACGATGAAGTAGCGCGTCTGGGCGCTATCAACCGTCGATTGTGCCTTGGCCTTCCAGGCCGTCTGCGCCGAGGCGTAGTCGGGAAAGATGCCGACGATGTCGAGATCCTTCACGTCGCGGAAGTTCACGCCGTCCAGGTTCTCCAGCTCGCCTCCGAAGACGAGGTGGAGCTTCTGTGCGCTGTCGATCGTCGTCGTCATTCCGCCTCTCCTGCCGCCTGGCCGCGGCCGCATCCCGCCGGGTGTCCCGCGAGGCGGGCTCCCGATCGGGCTAAGTCCCCGATCAGGCAAAATCCCCGCAGGCATGCGCCATGCCGTGCTGCCGGTGCGGTCGCAAACCCCGCCCGGTTCGTCAACCCGCTGCGGGTGCCGCGGAACACGCAGGTCCTCCCCGGCCGACGCATGCCACCGCCGGCGTTGCGCCCCGGCCACCGCTCCGGTCATCCGGTCAGAGTTCGAACAGGGTCCCCTGCCGGGTCGCGGCGGCGACCTCCGGCTGCGGCTCCTGGGCGGCGCCCTTCTTCCGGGGCGGGGCCCGTTTCGCGGCGGATTTTCGCGGCGCGGGGTCCAGGCCCGCGTCGGCCGGGTCCGGTGCGCGCGGGGAGCCCGAATCGCCGTGACCGTGACGAAACCCTCGTTGTATTTCATCGCGTCGCACGTCGACGAATCCATCGGCGAATTCGAGGGTCATCGCCGGCGTGGCCTGCGCGGCGATGCGGACCGGCCGGCCCTCGGCGTCCCGCACCAGGGCGTAGCCCCGGGCCAGCACGGCCCGGTAGCTCAGCGATCCGAGCAAACCCGCCAGCCCGGCCAGCCGGTCCGCCCGGCGCTCGGTCAGGCGGTCCCCGGCCTGGACGAGGCGGGCCTGCAGCGCGCCGAGGCGGTCGCGGCTGCGCGCCTGCTCCGTCCGGGCCCGCCCGAGGGTACCCTCGCGGGCCAACACGAGGCGACGGCCAAGGTACGACAATCCCTCGCCTTTTCGCGCCACGTCATGGCGCAGCGCGGCGCCGGGCCGCTCGCCGATCCGGGCCAGCCGGCCCTGCGCCTGCGCCAGAGCCAGGGTCGGCGGGTGCCGGGCGAAGCGCTCCACGAGGCGCGCCACGCGGAGCCGGAACACCCGGGCATTGCCCGCGAGAGCCGGTCCGAGCCGGGCCTCGGCGAGGTCGAGGCGCTGGCGCTTGCCAGCCAGGAAGGCGTCGACATCCGGCATCGCCCGCACCAGGGCGCGCAGGTCGCTGCGCTCCCGGTCGAGACGGCGCTGAACCGCCTCGCGCTGGCGCCGCCCGAGGTCGACCACCTCGGCCACCAGGTCGGCCCGCACCGGAACCGCCATCTCGGCGGCCCCTGTCGGGGTCGGTGCCCGCCGGTCGGAAACGAAGTCGATCAGGGTGGTGTCGGTCTCGTGGCCCACCGCCG
Source organism: Methylobacterium sp. Leaf113 (assembly GCF_001423325.1). NCBI lineage: Bacteria > Pseudomonadati > Pseudomonadota > Alphaproteobacteria > Hyphomicrobiales > Methylobacteriaceae > Methylobacterium > Methylobacterium sp. Leaf113. The sequence goes on along the minus strand of NZ_LMNJ01000013.1, from coordinate 26,804 downwards.
AGATCAGCGGAATCTCCGACTCCGAGGCTGCGCGCACCACGCATTCCTCGTTGAAGGCCCACAGATCCTCGATCGAACCGCCGCCCCGCGCCACGATGAGGACCTCGGGACGCGGGATCGCGCCCCCGGGCACCAGGGCGTTGAAGCCCCGGATCGCCGCCGCGATCTCCTCAGCCGCCCCCTCGCCCTGCACCCGCACCGGCCAGACCAGAACGGGCCGGGCGAAGCGGTCTGCGAGCCGGTGCAGGATGTCGCGGATGACGGCGCCGGTGGGCGAGGTCACCACCCCGACGATGCGGGGCAAGTAGGGGATCGGCCGCTTGCGCTCGGAGGCGAACAGGCCCTCGGCCGCCAGCACCCGCTTGCGCTCCTCCAGCAATGCCATCCAGGCCCCGATGCCGGCCGGCTCCAGGGTTTCGATGACGATCTGGTAGGAGGACTTGCCCGGGAAGGTCGTGATCCGGCCGGTGGCAACGACCTCAAGCCCTTCCTGAGGCCGCTGCCGCAGGCGGTTGAAGGTGCCCTTCCAGACCACCGCATCGATGCGCGCCGAGCCGTCCTTCAGCGAGAAGTAGGCGTGACCGGAGCTGTGCTGGCCGCGAAAACCCGAGATTTCGCCGCGCAGCCGAACATGGCCGAAGGCATCCTCCAGCGTTCGCTTCAGGGCGGAGGCGAGGTCGCCGACCGACCATTCGGGCACGTTGGACACTGGGCCGGACGATGCGGCAGCTTTGGCAGGCGGAGGGGGTACGGCCATGGCGGCGGACGCTAGGCCCGGCATAGCCCCAGGTAAAGTAGGTAGCGCGTTCGCCGCCGGGTCACATCAGAATCGACAGGATCACCAGGACGGAAGCGACTGGAACAGCGCAGATCGCCAAGGCCATCCGCCAGATCGGCAGTGCGTCGAGGCTGTGATTGTCGTTGCACGCCCGCACCGGCACACGGCCCCGTGTCAAGTAATGTGAGGCACTGACGCCTCGGGTCGGAGGCGGCGCCATCAAATACGGAACGGATTTGCGACAGCCTGGCATGATTGTCACAACGTGACTCCGGTTCGTTCGTTCCACGCCAAAGGATGAGAACCGATGCCATTGGATCTCGGTTCTGCGGCGAGAGTACGGCCCTCCCCCCCTTCCGCAGAGCGCTTCCCGTGTACATTGACGGTCTTAGCGGTAAATCGGCCTTTTCAACGAACGGCTTTTGGGGAACATCACCCCCATGAACATCCTCCTCATCGGCTCGGGTGGGCGCGAACACGCCCTGGCCTACGCCATCGCCAAGAGCCCCCTCTGCAGCCGACTGTTCACCGCACCGGGCAATCCCGGCACGGCTGATTTCGGTGAGAACCGGCCGGACCTCGCCGTCTCCGATCATGCGGCGGTCCGCGCTTTCTGTGAATCCGAGCGCATCGGCCTCGTCGTGGTCGGGCCGGAGGCGCCCCTGGTGGCAGGCCTCGTCGACGACCTCCAGGCGGCGGGCGTCCGGGTGTTCGGCCCGACCCAGGCCGCCGCGCAGCTCGAAGGGTCGAAGGGTTTCACCAAGGATCTCTGCGCCGAGGTCGGCATCCCGACCGCCGCCTTCGCCCGCTTCCAGGCTCTCGAGCCTGCTCTGGCCTACCTCGCCGAGCACGGCGCCCCCATCGTGGTGAAGGCCGACGGTCTTGCCGCCGGCAAGGGCGTGGTCGTGGCCGAGACCCGGGATCAGGCGGAAAGCGCGGTGCGCGCCCTGTTCGAGGAGCCCGGCGCCGAGATCGTGATCGAGGAATGCCTGTTCGGCGAAGAGGCGAGCTTCTTCGCCCTCTGCGACGGCACCCGTGCGGTGCCGGTGGGCACGGCCCAGGACCACAAGCGCGTTTTCGACGGGGACCGCGGCCCGAATACCGGGGGCATGGGCGCGTATTCCCCGGCCACCATCCTGACGCCGGCCCTGGAGCAGGAGGTGATGGACACCATCATCACTCCGACGCTGGACGGCATGCGCGCGCGCGGTACCCCCTTCACCGGCATCCTCTATGCCGGTCTGATGCTGACCGCCGATGGTCCGAAGCTGATCGAGTACAACACCCGCTTCGGTGACCCGGAGGCCCAGGTGCTGATGCCTCGCCTCGCCTCGGACCTGGTGCCCGCCCTGCTGGCGGCCTGCGAGGGCGACGTGTCCGGGATCGCCCTCGAATTCGACCTGCGACGCGCGGCCCTCACGGTGGTCATGGCGGCGGCGGGCTATCCCGGCACGGTCCTGCGCGGGTCGGAGATCCGGGGCCTCGCCGCGGCGGGCCAGAGCGACGACATCCTGGTGTTCCAGGCCGGCACCCGTGCTGAGGACGGGCGGCTCTTCGCCGATGGCGGCCGGGTGCTCGCCGTCACCGCGCTCGGCGAGAGCATGATGGAGGCCCAGGCCCGCGCCTACGCGGCGGTGGCCCGGATCGACTGGCCGGAGGGCTTCTGCCGCCGCGACATCGGCCGCCGGGCCGTAGCCCGCGAGGTCGCGGGCGGCGGGATCTGACCGCCGGCCGTCAGCGCCGCTTGTTGCCGCGTGGGCCCGTTGGAACCACTGTGTTGCCTCGGTTCTCGGCCCGCAGGATACGCCAGCGTGCGACCCGATCCGGATCGAGCTGGCCCTCCGCCACGGCAGCCTGAACGGCGCAGCCGGGCTCATGGGCATGGGTGCAGTCGCGGAAGCGGCAAGCCGGGGCCAGTTCGGTGATCTCGGCGAACAGCGTCTCCAGCCCCTCGGCTGCGTCGCCGAGCTGAAGCGAGCGGATGCCCGGTGTATCGATGACCCAGCCGCCCCCCGCGATGGCGTGGAGCGAGCGGCTGGTGGTGGTATGCCGCCCTTTGGCATCGTGTTCCCGGATGCCGCCCGTTGCCTGCGGTGCCGCGTGGTCCGGGCCCGCCAGGGTGTTCACGAGGGTCGACTTGCCGACACCCGACGAGCCCACCACCGCGACGGTCCGGCCCGGACCGCACCAGGGCTCGAGATGTGTCGCCGCGTCGGGCTCACGGGGGTTCACCAGAACCACGGCAAGGTCCCGCTGCAGCGCCATGGCCTCGCGACGGTAGCGCTCCGCATCCTCCGCGACATCCGCCTTGGTCAGGACGATGACGGGCTTGGGTCCACCCTGGTTGGCCAGGGCGAGGTAACGCTCCAGGCGGGTCGGATTGAAATCCGCGTTGCAGGAGGTGACGATGAAGAGCGCGTCGACATTGGCCGCCGCGAGCTGCGGCGCTACGCTGCCCTCGCGCCGCCGCTCCAGCACGGTGCGCCGCTCCAGGCGGCGGCGCAGCATCTGCGTGCCCGCTTCGACGAGAACCCAGTCGCCCACGGCATAGTCGCCGGTGTTGGTGTGGACCGGCAGCATGAGCTTCGCCGGCCCTGCCTTGGAGAGGGCACCCATGCGGGCGCGATGCACGGTGGCGACGCGCTGTGGCAGCAAGGCAGCCTCGTCCGTGCGGCACTGGTCCGCGAAGAATGCGGACCAGCCGAGTTCGGCGAGGGTGTGGGCGGTCTTCACGACGCCCTCAACCGGCGAGACGCGTCAGCGCCTCCGTGATCTTCTCCAGGCGGGCGGCCTCCCCGTCCCGGCGCTCGCGCTGCTCGTCCACCACCTCATCGGGCGCACGGGCGAGGAAGTCGGCATTGCCGAGCTTGCCCTCGATCTTGGCGATCTCGGCGGTGGCTTTCGCCGCCTCCTTCTTCAGGCGCGCGACCTCGGCACCGAGATCGACGATGCCCTCGAGGGGCAGGGCCGCCACCGAGCCGCGCACCAGCAACTGCACGGAGTTTTTCGGCGCTGCCTCCGCGAAGCGGATCTCGGAGAGTCGTGCAAGACGCACCAGAGTGTCGCCCCAGCGTGTGGCGCGGGCCCGCAAGGCCTCGTCGGCTCCCACCACCACGAGGGGAATCTGGGCCGCCGCCGGTACGTTGGTCTCCGAACGTGCCGAGCGGATCTCGGAAACGAGATCGACCAGCCAGCCGATCTCGGCTTCCGAATCCGAATCGTTCAGCGCGGCGAGGTCGGGCCAGGGCGTCAGGGCGAGGAGGCCGCGATCCGCGATGCCCTCGCCCTTGATGGCCCAGAGTTCCTCGGTGAGGAACGGCATGAACGGATGCAGCAGCTTGGCGATCTGGTCGATCAGGAACGCCACCGTCGCCTGCGTCTCGGCCTTCGCTGCCGCTGCGACGCCCTCCCCCTGGAGGACGGGCTTGGCCAGTTCCAGATACCAGTCGCAGAAGATGTTCCAGACGAACCGGTAGGCCGCCGCCGCCGCATCGTTGAAGCGGTAGGCCTCGAGGGCCGCCGTCACTTCGGCGACCGCCCGCGCGGCTTCGCCGAGCGCCCAGCGGTTCAGGGTCTCGGCGGCGTCCTCGGGCCGGTAATCGGGGCGCAGCATGCAGCCGTTCATCTCGGCGAAGCGCGAGGCGTTCCAGAGCTTGGTCGCGAAGTTGCGATACCCCTCGACCCGGTTGACTGCGAGCTTGATGTCCCGCCCCTGCGCGGCCATCGCCGCGAGCGTGAAACGCAGGGCATCGGCGCCGTACTGGTCGATCAGGCCGAGTGGGTCGACGACGTTGCCCTTCGACTTCGACATCTTGGCGCCGGAGGCGTCGCGCACCAGCGTGTGGAGGTAGACCGTCGAGAACGGCACCCGATCGGTCACGTGCAGGCCGAGCATCATCATCCGGGCGACCCAGAAGAAGATGATGTCCTTGCCGGTCACCAGCGTGTCGGTCGGGTAGTAGCGCGTGAGTTCCGGCGTCTCGTCCGGCCAGCCCAGCGTCGAGAACGGCCACAGGGCGGAGGAGAACCAGGTGTCGAGGACGTCCTCATCACGACGCAGGGCCACCGACGCCCCGCGCTTCGCGTCCGCCCGTGCTTGCGCCTCCGCTTCGCTCGCCGCGACGTAGATGCCGCCAGCCTCGTCGTACCAGACCGGAATCTGGTGGCCCCACCAGAGCTGGCGCGAGATGCACCAGGGCTCGATGTTCTCAAGCCACTGGAAGAAGGTCTTCTCGTAGTTCTCGGGCACGAAACGGGTTTTCCCGTCGCGCACCGCCTGCAGGGCGCGCTCGGCCAGGGGCTTCACGTTCACGTACCACTGGTCCGTGAGGTAGGGCTCGATGACCACGTTCGAGCGGTCGCCGTGCGGCACCGCATGGGTGTTGGGCTCGATCAGCCGCAGGCGCTCGCGTGTTTCCATCAGGGCGACGACCCGCTTGCGGGCCTCGAACCGATCGAGGCCATGCAGGGCGAGGGCTTCCGGCTCCGGGTTCGCATCGGCTAGGAAAGCCGCGTTACCGTCAAGACTTATGCGAGCTTCCGAATCCAGAATGTTGATCGGCGTGCAGCCGGCTCGGCGGCCGACCTCGAAGTCGTTGAAGTCGTGCGCTGGCGTGATCTTGACCGCACCGGTCCCCTTCTCGGGGTCGGAATAGGTGTCGGCGATGATCGGGATCAGCCGTCCGACCAGCGGCAGGCGAACCCGCTTGCCGACGAGGTGGGTGTAGCGCTCATCATCCGGATGAACCGCGACGGCGGTGTCGCCCAGCATCGTTTCCGGCCGCGTGGTGGCGACCGTGATGACCTCCCCCGTCTCCGCGCCGGCCGCGTCGACGACCGGGTAGTCGAAGTGCCAGAGATGGCCCTTCACCTCGATCTGGAGCACTTCGAGGTCCGAGATCGCGGTCTGAAATTTCGGATCCCAGTTCACGAGGCGCTTGTCGCGGTAGATCAGCCCCTGCGCGTGCAGGTCGACGAAGGTGCGTGTGACGGCGCGGACCATCTGGTCGTCGGGCGCGCCCGAGAGGCCCATGGTGAAGCGCTCGCGCGACCAGTCGCAGGAGGCGCCGAGGCGCTTCAACTGGTTGACGATCGCCCCGCCTGATTCCGCCTTCCAGGCCCAGACCTTCTCGACGAAGGCGGCCCGGCCGATCTCGCGCCGGCCCGGCTCCTGTGCCTCCGCCAGACGACGCTCCACCACCATCTGGGTGGCGATGCCGGCATGGTCGGTGCCCGGCTGCCAGAGCACGTCACGCCCTCGCATCCGCTCGAAGCGGCAGAGGATGTCCTGGAGCGTGTTGTTGAGGGCGTGCCCCATATGGAGGCTGCCGGTGACGTTCGGCGGCGGGATCACCATGGTGAAGGGCTTCGCCCCGGCCCGCTCGGGTCGCCCGGCCTTGAAGGCACCGCCGGTTTCCCAGGCGGCGGCGATGCGCGCCTCGACGGCGGCGGGGTCGAAGGTCTTGTCCATCATGGGCGGGGTCGGTTCACGTGTCGGAGAAAGCGGAGGTTGGCCCGCTTTCAACCCGTCACGGCCCCTGCGTCAACTCGCGAGTCCGGTCATTCGACCGGAGCGGTCCTCAGCGGCCTCTGGCCACGCGCTCGATCTCGGCCCGGACCAGCCGTTCGACCATGCCGGGCAGGTTCTCGTCGAGCCACCCCTTCAGCATCGGTCGGAGCATATCCTGCACCAGATCCTCGAAGGTTCGGGCCTGGCTGCTCATCACGGTGTGCGAGAGCATATGAAAGGCCTGCGCGACGCTGGCGTCGGTAACGGCCGAGGTCAGCCGTTCCGTCGGCGTCGGGACGGGCTCCGGATCGGGCTCGCGGATGGCGGGCTGCGGCGCGGGGCGCGGCGGCTCGACGGGTGCGGCGGCACGGATCGGCGGAAGAGGTTCGGGCTCCGGCTCGTCGTCATCGAAGGAGATTGCATCGAAATCGATCTGCCCGTCCTCGATCGGCTCCTTGCGGAACGCGATCTCGGGCTCCTCGATGGGGGCCGGCCGGCGCACCGGCTTGGCCACATCGGCGAGGTCCAGCACGTCGTCGTTCTCGGGCTGGAGCACGGAGGGTTGCGGCGGGCTCACCTCGGCCTTGGCATTCTGATCGTCGGCGATGATGCGACGGATCGAGGCCAGGATCTCCTCCATGGAGGGTTCCTGCGTCTTGTCCAACACCTTGGGGCTCGCTGCACTCATCCGGACGACGCTCGGGATCTGGGATGGACGGTTGATGACGGGGGCGAGTATTTCACGCTCCCGTCCCGATACAAGCGCTGGCCGCCGCGCGACGCGGGATAAGCCCGCATCGCATCCAGATATGCGCAGCAGCCGATCCGCTCCGGCGGGCTGCTGCGCTCGCGACCGGTTTTCGGAGGTCAGCGGCCGTCGGGTGTGCGCACGCCGTACCAGAGGTCCTTGACCTGATCGAAGTGTTCCTTCGGGCTGTACACCGCGACGGGCAGCGCGGTGTAGCGCACCGTCAGGCGGCCGACGGCCTGGACCACGCCGTAGGAGAAGATCACCCGATCGCGCTGGGCGATGATGAGGTTGGTGCGGGCGTTCAACAGTTCCTGTTGCGCGTTGAGGACGTCGAGGGTGGTGCGCTGGCCGACGCGGGCCTCCTCACGCACGCCGTTCAGCGCCACTTCGTTTGCCTGCACCTGCGCCTGAGAGGCGATGACCTGCGCCTTGGCGGCTTCGAGCCGGCCCCAGGCGGTGACGATCGCCGAACGGACCTGATCGCGCGTGTCCTCGGCGTCGAGCCGGCGCTGGCCCACGGTCTCCTTGGCCTGGCGAATCTGCGAGTAGGTCTGGCCGCCCTCGTAGAGCGGGATGGACAGGCGACCGACAATCGAGGCGCTGACCGCGTTGTCGCCCGGGAACTGGTTGTCGTAACGCTGCTGCACCGAGCCCTGAAGGCCGGCGGTGGGATACAGCGCGCCTTCGAGAACCTTTACCTGAGCCTCGGACACATCGACGAGATGCAGTGCCGAGAGAATCTGCGGATGCTCCTTCAGGCCGATGTTCAGGGCGGTATCGAGGCTTGACGGGACGAAGCGGTCCAGCGGCCGACCGGGCGCGAGCTGGCGCGGCTCGACGCCGATATAGCGGCGGTAATTGCCGATGCTGGCACGCAGGGTGGCCTCGGCGCCGCTGACCTCGGAGCGTGCGCCAGCCAGGCGTGCCTCGGCCTGGGCGACGTCGGTGCGGGTGACTTCGCCGACGTTGAAGCGGTCACGTGTCTGACGCAGCTGCTCCTCGAGCACCTCGACGTTGTTGCGGCGCAGTTCGAGGTTCGCCGTATCGCTCAGAACGAACATGTACGACTGGGCGGCATTGAACAGGGTGTTCATCTCGGTGGCGCGCAGCGCCTCCCGGACGCGGAGTACGTCCGATTCCGCCTGACGGGTCTGGTTGTCGGTGCGAAAGCCGTTGAAGAGGGTCTGGTTCACCGTAAGGCCCGCGCCGCCCGGCCGCGTGACCTGGTTGAGCGGGATACGAGATGTTCGGCCGTCCGTCTGCGCAAGGCCGATATCGGCGTCGAGGGTGACGGTGGGACGATAGCCGGACTTGGCCTGCGCTACGGTCTCGTCAGTCGCACGCACGCCGGCGCGGCCCGAATTCAGAGTGGGATTGGCCGCGTAGGCCCGCGACAGGGCGCTCTCCAGCGTTTCGGCACCGGCCGGGCTCGCCACGGCGAGGGCCAGCACGGCGAAGCCGATCGGCCGAAGCCTCGTGCGCATCGCAGGTTTCGAATCTCTCACGCTCGTCGACCCTTGCGGTTTCTAGATGAACCGGACGACCATACGAGATGGTCACCGCGCCACAGCGCGAATCCGGATTGCCCGCCTCAGCGCGGAGAGTAGCCGACCTTGGCCGGCAGAGCACCGGGTGGTTCCAGTCCGCCGCACGAATCCGTGTGCGGTGCCGTAAAAAAGCGACACTACCCAGGGTTTGGTGCCGATTTAATACACAACCAGGAGAATTTCGAGCGGGCGTCAGGAATGCGAGGCGTTGCGGCTCTTCGTCAGGCGCGAATCAAAACGCGAAATCGGCCTCGGCCGCGAAAGCACCGAGGGCTGGCAGGGCGGCATCGAAGAGCGGACGCGCACCGAAGGCCTCTCCGGCGCGGACGAACAGAGTCGCCTTGGCGGCCCGGTCCTGCCCCATCACGCAGACGAGGCGACCGCCATCCTTCAATTGGTCGAGCAGGGCCTGTGGGCGGGTTTCCACCCGGCCGTTGACTAGGATGGCGTCGTAGGGCGCGGACTGCGCCGCCCCCGCGTCGAGGGGGCCTTCGACCAGTGTGATGCTGCCCTGGCCCGCCAGACGCTCGCGGGCTCCGGCAAGAAGGTCCGCATCGGATTCGAGGGCCACCACCTCGGCTCCGATCTGTGCCAGGATCGCGGCGGCGTAGCCGTAGCCGGTGGCCACGTCGAGCGCCGTCTCGCCGGGCTGGATCGCCAGGGCCTGGACCATCCGGGCCAGCAGCATCGGCGCCGGCATCGCCCGACCCGAGGGGCCAAGCCGCAGGGTCTGGTCGATATAGGCGAAATCCTCGCGCCCGGGCGGTACGAAGCGCTCGCGGGCGATCTCCTCGAAGGCGTCGAGGACCGGGACATCGTTCACGTCGAAGGTCCGCAACTGACAATCGACCATGAGGCGTCGAGCCTGCGCGTAATCGAGCATGGTAGCTGTCTTCCTCGACCCTGAGCCGACGCCGGACGCCGGTCTATCCCTCCGGGCGGCCCGAGCGGCCACGCCGAAGCTTGCGGGTTGTCGGGGATCGATTGCCAAAACGCAAGGTTCTCGACGCCCCTGCCCGTCCGACGATCCGAGACGGTGCGATCCGGCTTCGCCGGCGTCATTCCGTCTCCGGGGACGCGCGACGAACCGCTCTTGCGAGAACCGTTCGCGGAAGAACCCTTCGCTTATGAGCCTGGGCTCGGCTTTCCCACGTGGGAGGGCGACCCGGATCTGGACGTGATCGCGAAGCTCTATGAAGGGGGAAATCGACTTTGGAGGCCTCGGAGGGAATCGAACCCCCGTGCAAGGATTTGCAGTCCTCTGCGTAACCACTCCGCCACGAGGCCTCTGTCGCGCGACCCCGAAGGGCCCGTTTGGCGACCCCCGTCCGGGCGGCCGGCTCGGGGAGAGGCGTCTCTAGCAGAGCCCGCCGCGTGAGGGCAACGGCCTTTGGACGATCTCCGCAAATTAGGAGGCGGTCGCTTTCGCGACTCGGCCCAAACCGCTTCGACCCGGTGCTGCGATCCACCGCTTCCAATCCGACGCGGCCCCTTACCCAAGTCGCGGGCCAGATCGCGGGCCAGATCGCGGGCCAAGGCGCGGGAATTTCAGGCCGCGCCCCGGGGCACCGGCCAAAAAATGTGACGGAATCGTCAAATCACCGGTCCGGACACCCTTGCGTCCCGGCGAAGCGCTGTGTAGACCCCCGATCGCGGTCCCCGATAGCTCAGTTGGTAGAGCAAGCGACTGTTAATCGCTTTGTCGCAGGTTCGAGTCCTGCTCGGGGAGCCAATCTTTCTTCAAGACTTGGCTGTACTCTTGACGAGGCAGCTATAGCGGTTGAGCCGATCGTGAGATCTGGCCCTGCATACTCGCAACAGTTGGTTTGAAGCGCCCATCGCGTGCGCCACCGTTGCGGTGTTTCCGTGAACCCTTTTCTCTCTGTCACGCGTCTCGCGCTCGTCCTTTGAACGACGAACCTCGCCAGCCCCGAGAGCCGGCGAAGTTGGTTTCAAAGGCGCTCGAGCTCGCGTCGATCAGGTGAGTGGGCCCGGAATCGCGCTCTCCGCCTCTGCGAGCAGGCGCGTTTCGTGTTTGCGCACGAACAGCCAGAGGGCGAGGCCGCCGAAGATCACCACGGCGAGCAGGCCAAGGCCCACGGGACCGGCGATATGCTCGATCGAGCGGCCACAATAATACGATCCCAGCCCCATGATCGTCGCCCAGGCGATGCCGCCGAGACCGTTGAAGACCAGGAAGCGGCGGGCGTCGAGCTTGTTCACCCCGGCCAGCACGGCCGCGTAGGCCCGCAGCATCGCGGTGAAGCGGCCGAAGAACACGATCTTTCCGCCATGCTCGCGAAAGAGATACTGGCCAAGCTTCAGCCGCCCGTGATCGAGGGCGATGAGGTGACCGTAGCGGAGCAGGAGCGGCATGCCCCAGCGTCGACCGACCCAGTAGCCGAGGTTGTCGCCAAGGATCGCGGCGGCCGCGGCGGCCAGGATGATCAGGCCGATCTGCAGGTGGCCGGTGCTGCCGGCATAGACGGCCGAAGAAATCAGGATGGTCTCGCCCGGCAACGGCACGCCAGCGCTTTCCAAAGCGATGACGACGAAGATCGCAATGTAGCCATAGCTCGCGATCAGGTCTGCAATTGGAAGATTTGAGAGAAACGACATCGGCATTCCCGGGTGGTGCGATGGGCGCACTGTGCGCGGGAACGTGGCGGGATCGGGGCTGACACGGGGCACCACAGGCCTGGAAACCGCCGAATCCTTTGGGACGATCCGGATGCGAGGTGCCCCTCGCCCGGTCGGAGGCGTCCCGCAGCCACCGCGCATCGCGTGCTCGCAACGGGACGCCGTGGCTCAACCGAAGGAGCCGAAGCCCTCGAAGCTGTCGCTGTCGAAGGTGGAGGGCGGTTCACACGCGACCGGATTGGAAGCGATGTCGTCGGCGGGCGTGTCCGGCTTTCGGGAGAGGGTTTGCGGGAAAATCTCGTCAGAGACAGATGCGAGCGGCGAGTCGGGGCGATCGTGCTGCACGTCTTTGGTCATCCAGGCTCCTCAAGCAGCGTGCCGCGGATAAGGCACAGCTTGGGGTACCTGAGGAACACGGATTCGTGAATCCTGCCGCTGCCCGGTTCCGGCGCATCTGCCATGCGGTAGCGGGATGACGCGACCACGCATCGGAGAGATCGCGGCGGGGGCCGCGATCGAAGATCCGGCAGCGGGTTTGTGGTCAGGCGTTCTTGCGCGGCCGATGGCTTGGGTCGATCCCGCCCTCGGGCGTGGTCTCGTTGTCGACATCGCCTTCGAAGGTCGAATCCGCCGCGATGTCCTCCGGGTCGCGCCCCGTCATGCCCTTCGATGCGCCGATGCCAGGATTGCCCTTGAGATCGGCATCGCTCGGGACATCGGTCTTCAGATGCTTGTTCGACATGTCTGCTCCCACTGATGAGGGCTCGGCGCCTTGTCCGGCGCTTCGCGATCGTTCTCAGCCAACCGGCCGGCGGTGGGCGCCGTTCCCGGCGGATTGGGTGCGCGCGTGGTCGCGGGGGAAGCGTGGTGTCGATGGTCGGCCCTGAAAATAGGAGAGGCCGGGGGATGCGTTCCCCCCGGCCTCCCCGTCGGTGCGTCCCGGCCTACGGCTGTTCGTTGCCGGCGTAGTTGATGGAGCCGTCGGCGCCCTTCTTCCACATGTACATCACGTAGTCCGGCCGGGTGATGTCGCCCTTCTTGTCGTACGAGATGTCGCCGATCACCGTGCTGAAGGGCTTGCCCTCGTGCATGTAGGCGGCGACCTTCTGGCCGTCGGTCGACTTCGTCGCCTTCATCGCGTCAGCCAGGATCTGCATGGCGGCGTAGGAGTAGAGCGTGTAGCCTTCGGGATCGAAGTTGATCGCCTTGAAGGCGTCGACCGTGGCCTTGGACTTCGGATTCTTGCGGGCATCCGGCGAGAAGGTCATCAGGGTGCCGTCGGAGCCCGGGCCCGCCACCTGGGCGAACTCGCGGTCGGCGATGCCGTCACCCCCCATCAGCGGTGCGTTGAGGCTCTGGTCGCGCATCTGGCGGATCAGCAGGCCCGCCTCGGTGTAGAGGCCACCGAAATAGACCACATCGACATTGGCTTGCTTCAGTTTGGAGACCAGAGCCGAGAAATCCTTTTCGCCCGGGTTGATGCCCTCATAGAGCACGTTGGTGCCACCCTTGGCCTTGAGGGCCTTCAGGGTCTCGTCGGCCAAGCCCTTGCCGTAGGGGGTCTTGTCGTGGACGAAGGCGATCTTCTTGCCCTTGAACTTGTCGGCGAGGTAGGCGCCCGCCACCGCGCCCTGCTGGTCGTCGCGACCGCAGGTGCGGAAGGTGTTCCAGTTGCCGCGCTCGGTATACTTGATCGCCGTGGAGGCCGGGCTGACCTCGACGATGCCGGCTTCCTGCAGCACGTCCGAGACCGGGATGGAGACGCCCGAGTTGAAGGCGCCGACCACGGCCTTCACGCCCTCGGAGGCGAACTTGTTGGCGACCGACACGCCCTGCTTCGGGTCGGAGGCGTCGTCGCCCACTGTCATCACCAGCTTCTCGCCGTTGACGCCGCCGGCCTTGTTGATGTCGGCGATGGCCTGCTGGGCCCCGGTCTTGATCTGTGCACCGAAGGCGGCGTTCGGGCCGGTGACGGGAACCACGACGCCGATCTTGATCTCGGCCTGAGCGGCGGTTGCCGCCAGCATCAGGCTGAGGGCGACACCGGCTGAAAACAGTGACTTCATGCTCGTTTCCCCTCTTCAGGCGCCGGACCGGGCGTTCGCTTCGCCGGTACGGTCGCCAAAACGCGGTGTGGTCTCGCGCCGCGCCGTCACGGCGTCGGCGCGCTCGTCCGGTCCCGCCAGCTCAGCGGTCCGGTGCGCTCGTAGAGCCAGGCATATTGCCGGGTCATCTGTCCGGTGCGGGTGTAGCGATAGGCCACGGCCCCGATGGCCAGGACAACCACCGCGTCGACCAGATAGGCCGGAAGCGACAGCAGCGGGTCCTCGAACAGCGCGTAGTGCAGGAACCGCGTCACCGCCGCGATCAGCAGCAGGGCCAGGGCGCAGTGCCAGAACGGGCGCCAGCCGCGGGCGAGTCCGCTGCCCGTCATCCAGGCGGCACCGCCCCCCATCGCCACGGTAATCAGGAGGAAGATGCCCAGGGTACGCAGATCGAGGCTGAAACCATCGGCCATGCTCAATGCGATCCCCCCTCGAGGTAGGCGGCCTTCACCTGCGGGTCGTCGAGGAGCGCCTGACCGGTGCCGCTCATCGTGACCGCCCCCGTGACCATGACGTAGCCGCGATGCGCGAGCTTGAGGGCATGATAGGCGTTCTGCTCGACGATGAACACGGTCAGGCCCTCGCGGGCGTTGAGGTCGCGCACGGCGGAGAAGATCTGCTTGACCACCAGGGGCGCTAATCCGAGCGAGGGCTCATCGAGCATGAGCAGGCGCGGCCGGCTCATCAGGGCACGGGCGATGGCGAGCATCTGCTGCTCGCCCCCCGACATGGTGCCGCCGCGCTGATCGATGCGCTCCCGCAGGCGCGGGAACAGGGTGCACATGCGCTCGAGGTCCTCGGCGAAGTGCTTGCCGCCGTTGACGGCCGCGCCCATCTGCAGGTTCTCGCGCACCGTCATGCGGGAGAAGATGCGCCGACCTTCGGGCGATTGGGCCAGGTTGAGCCGGGCGATCTCGTGGGTCGGCAGCTTCGTGATGTCCTGGCCCGCGAAGGTGATGGTGCCTTCGCGCGCCTGGGGCTGGCCGAAGATGGTCATCATCAGGGTCGACTTGCCGGCCCCGTTGGCCCCGATCAGGGCGACGATCTCACCCTCGTGCACGTCGATGTCGACGCCCTTCAGGGCGCGGATGCTGCCGTAATAGGCCGAGACGCCGCGCACGCTGAGCAGCGGCGCTTTCGCGCCCTCCCCGTCGGTCTTCCCCGTCCGGGCGCGGGTCTCGTCCACCAGCACGTTGATGCCCGCGACGCTCATGCCGTTGTTCCCGCCAGACCGACTTCCGCTTCCACCGCCGCCACCTCCTCGTCGTCGACGCCGAGATAGGCCGCGATCACCCGGGTGTCGTTGCGGATCTCGTCCGGCGTGCCGTCCGCGATCTTGATGCCGTAGTCGAGCACCACGATGCGGTCGGAGATCTGCATCACCACCGACATGTCGTGCTCGATCAGCAGGACCGAGGTGTCGTACTCGTCGCGGATCATCCGCAGCAGGGTGTTGAGATCGGCCGATTCCCGCGGGTTGAGGCCGGCCGCCGGCTCGTCGAGGCAGAGCAGCACCGGGTCGGTGCACATGGCGCGGGCGATCTCCAGGCGGCGCTGGTCGCCATAGGGCAGGTCGCCCGCCGGCTCGTCGGCCCGGTGGGTCAGGCCGATGCGTTCGATCCAGCCGGCGGCCTTGGCGATGGCCTCATCCTGCGCGCGGCGATAGCCCGGCAGGCCGAGGATGCCCGCGAGCGAGAAGCCGGAGGCCCGCATCAGCGGCTTGTGCATGGCCACCAGCAGGTTCTCCAGCACGGTCATCTGCGGGAACAGCCGGATGTTCTGGAAGGTGCGGGCGACCCGGGCGAGGCGGTTGACGTCGTGGCCCGGCAGGCGCTCCAGCAGATAGGTCTCGCCACCCGCCTGCGACAAGCGGATCATGCCCTCGGTCGGCTTGTAGAAGCCGGTGATGCAGTTGAAGACTGTGGTCTTGCCGGCGCCGTTCGGACCGATTAGCGCGGTGATGTCGCCGCGCCCGACCTTGAACGACAGGTCGCCCACGGCGGTGAGGCCGCCGAACCGCATGGTGAGGTGGTCGACCACCAGGATCGGGTCGGCCGGGCCGCCGGAAATCGCGGCCGGCGGCGCGTCCTGCAGCGTGGCGACGCGGGTGGTTCCGGTGGCGAGGCTCATGCGGTGCGCCCTCCCAGGCGGACCGAGGGCGAGCGCTCGGAGATCAACCCGCGCGGGCGCCAGACCATCATGCAGACCATGGCGAGGCCGAACAGCAGCAGGCGGTACTCGTTCGGGTCGAAGCCCTCGCCGAATACCGCCTTGAGGAAGGTGAGATTACGCAGCAGTTCCGGCGCGCCGACCATCACGATGGCGGCGATGGCGACGCCGATCTGGCTGCCCATGCCGCCCAGCACCACGATCGCCAGAATGATCGCGCTCTCGAGGAAGTTGAAGCTCTCGGGGCTGACGAAGCCCTGGCGCACGGCGAAGAACGAGCCGGCGAAGCCCGCGAACATGGCGCCGAGCGCGAAGGCGGTGAGCTTGGTCATGGTGGTGTCGATGCCGAGCGAGCGGCAGGCGATCTCATCCTCGCGCAGGGCCTCCCAGGCGCGGCCCAGCGGCAGGCGGCGCATGCGGAGCGTCACCAGGTTGGTGATCAGCGCCAGGGCGAGGATCAGGTAGTAAAGGAAGACGATCCGGTGCATCGGGCTGAAGCTCAGCCCGAAGGTCTGGGCGAACCCGCCCTCCCCGGCCGTGAACGGGATGCCGAAGAAGCTGGCGCGGGGGATCGAGGACAGGCCGGCGGCGCCGCCGGAGAAGTCGACCCAGTTGATGAGAACGAGGCGGATGATCTCGCCGAAGGCGAGCGTCACGATGGCGAGGTAGTCGCCGCGCAGGCGCAGCACCGGGAAGCCGAGGAGCACACCGAAGGCGGCGGCGAACAGGCCGGCCAGCGGCAGGCAGATCCAGAACGAGAGCCCGAACACCGTGGAGAGCAGCGCGTAGGAATAGGCGCCCACGGCGTAGAAGGCGACGTAGCCGAGGTCGAGCAGCCCGGCGAGGCCGACGACGATGTTCAGGCCCCATCCGAGCATGACGTAGGTGAGGATGAGAATGCCGAGATCGATCCAGTAGCGCCCCTCCGACAGGCCGCCCGAACCCAGGGCGGCGAGCAGCGGCAGGGTCAGCGCGACGGCGAGCGTCACCGGACCGAGCACGCGGCCGGCCCGCCTCGCGACCGGCGCCGCATCGAGGGTCGCGAGACGGTGGACTTCCCGCCGGCGCGCGACCTCGCCGAGCAGCAGGCGCTGGCCGAGGCGCAGCACGAACACGGCGAGACACAAGCCCGCGACGACGCCCCAGCGGCCGGTGAGTTCGAGGCCGGTGCCCTGCCCGAGATCGGTGCGGTAGGCCACCACGGGAATGCTCAACCCGAGCGTCACCAGGGCGAAGAGGGCCGAATCCTTGAGCATCTCAGGGAGCGCCGCGCCGGAGCGCCGGGCGACGGTGGGGGCCACCGCGCCGATGGTCGATCCTGTGGCCATGGTTCAGACCTTCTCGACTTCGGGGCGTCCGAGGATGCCGGATGGTTTGAAGATGAGCACCACGATGAGGATGAGGAACGCGGCCACGTCCTTGTACTCGATGGAGAAATAGGCCGACCAGAAGGTCTCGATCAGCCCGATGATCAGCCCGCCGAGGACTGCGCCGGGAAGCGAGCCGATACCGCCGAGCACCGCCGCCGTGAAGGCTTTCACGCCGGGCACGAACCCGTCCGAGAACGAGACCACACCGTAATAGAGGAGGTAGAGGGTTCCGGCGACGGCGGCGAGGGCGGCGCCCAGCACGAAGGTCAGCGAGATGGTCCGGTCGACGTTGATGCCGAGCAAGGCCGCCATGCGCCGGTCCTGCTCACAGGCGCGCTGGGCCCGGCCGAACGAGGAACGCTGGACGAGGTACCAGAAGCCGGCGAGCAGGAGCGCCGTCGTCGTCATGATGATCGCCTGCTTGTAGGACAGGGTCACGGTGTATTGCTCGTTCTGGTAGAGCACGATCACGTCGCGGACGAGGGGTGGAACCGGCTTGTTGCGGGCGCCCTGCACCACCTGGACGAAGTTCGACAGGAAGATCGAGACGCCGATGGCCGAGATCAGCGGTGCGAGGCGGAACGAGCCGCGCAAGGGACGGTAGGCTACCCGCTCGATGGCCCAGCCCCAGAGCGCGGTCAGGATCATCGCCAGGACCAGCACGACGAGGAACACCAGGGCGACCGATGTGAGTCCGAGCCAGGTGGTCAGGATCAGGAAGAAGATCAGCGCGATGAAGGATGACAGCATGAAGACGTCGCCGTGGGCGAAGTTCACCATGCCGATGATGCCGAAGACCATGGTGTAGCCGAGCGCGATCAGCCCGTAGATCGACCCGAGCGTCAGGCCGTTGATGAACTGCTGGGCGAAAAATTCCATGTACCGGCCTTCGTTTCGACGCCGCGGCCATTCGCGAATGAGATGTGAGAACGGGGATAGCATGTGCGAATGGCATGCCAGCCTGGAATGTTCTGAACAAACGCCTCCGGTCAATCCTCACCTCGGCGCGACGCTTGAGCCTCCCCGATTCCTGAAACGCGAACGGCCCGGCGCGTGGAGCGCCGGGCCGTCGAACGGAAGCGTCGGAGTCCGGTGCCTTCGGCACCGGTCGGACTTACTTGAGCAGCGAGACCAGGGCCTTGCCGGCGGGGGTCTTCAACTCCTTGGCGTCGAGGGTGCCGTCGTTGTCCGGATCGGCGGCCTTGAAGCGGGCCTCCACGAGGGCGAGGTACTCGGTCTTATCCAGGGTACCGTCCGAATCCGGATCGGCGGCCTTCAGGGCCTTCTTGCTGACCCGGCCCTTGAGCTCCTTGGTATCCAGAGTGCCGTCCTTGTCGGATTCCAGCTTGTCGAACAGCGCGCCGGCCACGGCCTGGGCTTCCTTGAGATCGATGGTGCCGTCGTTGTCGGTGTCGACCATCGTGATCACCTTCGCGGCGCTGGCTTCCTTGGCCGAAGCCGGGATGGCCAGGGGAAGCGCGAGGGCGGCGGCACCGAGGATGCCGGCGAGACGGGACAGGTTGGACATGCAGAGAACTCCGTATCAGCAATAACGATTGCCAATCTATCACGCCGAAACGGGTCGGCGAAAGATTCATGTTGCAACGCGGTATCGCTTCCAGGCTGCTGGTCCCGCTCCCGCCCCGCCCTATGGCGGGCGATCAGCCGGTTGCGGTGGCGCCGTTGGATATCGTCTTGGTCTTGCGGATCACCCCCGCGAAGGTGACGTGCGCCTCGAAATGCCCGCCGTCCTTCCGAGCATGGATTTCGAAATGCTTCGGCTTGCGCCGGGCCTCCCCGTCGACCTGATAGCCCGCCTGCTGCAACGCCGCGAGAGCGAGCGCCGGATCGGCCTTCCCCGCATCTCCGTCCTCGGGACGAGACCGGGGGATGCGGTGCCGCGTGCCGTCCGGAGCCGTGATGGCGCTGGCCTTGATCTCCGAGGGTTTTTGCTCGCCGGTTACCGCGATGGCATCGCCCGGCTTCAGGGTCACCGCTGCGCGGGCGAGCGCCTCGGCGCCCTCCGGGCCGAGATCCACGAGGACGCGGCCTTCGGGGCACTCGAGTGCGAGGCGATGGCCGAACAGGGCCCAGATGGTTCCGTGCGTGCTGCGTGATGGGGACATGGGCTGATGGTGCTTCCTTGAGATTGGGGGCAAACCGGGATGCAGGCAGGCCGAGATGCGGCGGCTTCGGGAACCGCCGCACCGGTCCTGGGGTGCGGGGATCAGCGGGCCTCAGGCTTGGCAGTCTCAGGCTTGGCAGTTTCCGGCTTGGCAGTCTCCGGCTTGGGACCTTCGGGCTTCGAAGGGTCCGGCTTCGGTAGTGCGGCCAGGCGGTCGAGCATCTGCAGGGTGAGATCGGCACAGGCCCTCATGGGCTCGTCGTCGGCGCATTTGACGTCGACGGCGGTTTCGCCCCGTTCCAAGCGGAAATGCGCGGCCTTTGGCGGCGGCGGCGGCGCATCGGGTCCGCGACGAGGGCCGCCCGGAGGCGCACCGGCCTCCGGTCCGGGGCGCGGACCACCGGGCGGCGGGGCCGGCTGGGCGACGGCCGCGCCGGCAACGAGGATCGCGGCGGCGGCGAGAAGGGCTGTGGTCTTCGTCATGATGGAGGTCCTGTCCGGGGAGATCGAAGGGTGGGGAATGGTGTCACAGGGCGTTCAGAACACCCGCTTTTCGCGGACCTGACCGTCGAAGCCGACATGGAGTTGGCGCTCGCGCCCATCGCTGCCGCGTGCGGCGACCTCGAGGTGACGCGGCCCCCGGCCGGTGACCCGAATGTCGGAGTAGCCGGCCGCCGCGACGCCGGCGGTCAGGGCCGGCACGTCGGGCTTTGCCCCGAGGCCGACCTTGTCCTTGGCCCAGTCGAGGGTTCCGGCAGGCGGGCCGCCGGCGGGGCCGACGCGGACTTGGCTGCCATCGGCGCGGGTGATGAGCAGGGCGTGAAGGAATCCGTTCTCGAACCGGCCCTGCACGGTGACGGCCTCGCCCGGCTTGACGAGGGTGCCTCCCTCTCCCTGGCGCCCGGTTTCCACCAGTGCCTTGCCGGTCCCGTCCTGCATCACGAACTTGTTGCCGTAGATCTCGGCGACGTCGCCCTTGGCGGCGATCGAGCCCGAGGCCTTCAGGGCGGAGATCGCGGTGGGCGCCACCGGCGTCATCACCGAGGCGCCGGTCTGGGCCAGCGACAGGCCGACCGCGCCGAAGGCGAGGGGCGCCGCGATGGCGCCGACGACGAGGCCGCGGCGCGAGCGCTTCGGGGCCGGGGTGAGGGTCGGCGTGGGGCTGGCAGGTGTGCTGCTCTGCAGAGTCTCGGTCATGGTGGCCTGTCCTTCCGGGGTTCGACGGTGGCCCTCTCGGGTTGACGGCGTTCTAGGCCGGGGCCTCCAACCCGATCTGAACCGGACGGTTCAGCCCCCGTTAAACGACGCGGCTTAGGCCGCTCCCGCACGCCTGCCCTGCCCTCGCTTCCCGCCCTTCCATCCCCGGACCCGACTCCATGAAACTCCTGCTGGTGGAGGATGACGCGCCGCTGGCCGCCGAGATCGCCAAGGCGCTCCGGGCCGAGAACTTCGCCCTGGACCACGCCGTCAATGGCGAGGACGCGCAGCATCTCGGTGAGACCGAAACCTACGACGCCGTGGTGCTCGATCTCGGCCTGCCGAGGCGCGACGGCCTCTCCGTCCTGCAGGCCTGGCGCATCGCGGGGCTCACCGTCCCCGTGCTCATCCTCACGGCCCGGGACGGTTGGAGCGACAAGGTCGCGGGCTTCAAGGCGGGTGCCGACGACTTCCTGGTCAAGCCGTTTCGGGTCGAGGAACTGGTGATCCGCCTGAGGGCTCTGGTACGCCGGGCGAGCGCGCATGGGGCGTCCCGCGTCACCTGCGGTCCCCTTTCCTACGAATCCGGCCTCGGCACCTTTGAGCGCGACGGCCTGCCCCTCAGGCTCACCGGCCTCGAATGGCGGGTCCTGTCCTGTCTGATCCTGCACAAGGACGGGGTGATGCCGCGCAGCCAGCTCATCGAACGGGTCTATGACGGCGATGCCGACGTTGATTCAAACTCGGTCGAGGTCATCATCACGCGCCTGCGCCGCAAGATCGCCCCCGCGCGGATCGAGGGCGTGCGCGGCCATGGCTATCGGCTGCTGCCGGGCGATCCCGCATGACGCCGCCACCCTCGGGGCGGGGTCCGCGGCCTGCCGGGCTGACGAAGCCCGCTGCGCCGGACAAGCCCAGTCCACCTGCAAAGCCCGCCGGGCTTCTCCAGCTCGGGTCCCTCCAGCGCCGGCTGCTGCTGGCCGCCCTGGCCTTCGTCACCCTCGCGCTGGTGGTCGCCGGCCTGGCGATCGGGGTGATCCTGCACCGCTTCGTGCGGGCGCAGCTCGACAGCCGACTCGACAGCCAACTCGTCGCCATCGCGGCGAGTTTGGAACGCGGCCCCGGCGAGCACCTCCGCCTCGACCGCACCCTCGATGGCCCGCCCTTCGACCGCCCGCGCTCGGGCTGGTACTGGCAGGTCCGGCAGGGGCGCACCACACTGCGGGCGGACTCCCTCGAAGGGCGCGACCTTCCCGTACCGGATCGGCCGGCACATGATCCCGACCCGGACCGCGCCCAGCCCGGCGACGCGACCGGTCCCTGGGGTGACGCGCTCATCCTGCGGACGCGCGTGCTGCCGGCTGAGGCGGGCCGTCCGCCGGTGATTCTCGTCGCGTCCGCCCCCGCCCAGGCCCTCAACGGCCCCTTGCGCGAGGCGGGCCGTGCCCTCGCCGCCATCCTGGGCATCCTCGGACTCTGCCTCGTGGCCGGTACCGTGGCGCAGGTTCGCCTCGGCCTGCGCCCCCTGGAGCGCCTGCGCCGGGACATCGCCGAGGTCCGGGCCGGCCGGCGACCCCGCATTCCCGGCCAGCAGCCCGCCGAGATCCGTCCCCTGGTGACGGAGGTGAATGCTCTGCTCGACCAGAACGCCGCCAACCTCGAACGGGCGCGCACCCATGTGGCGAATCTCGCCCATGGCCTGAAGACGCCGCTGGCCACCCTCACTCTCGCCCTGTCCGACCGAACGCGCGACCCGGATGGCGGTCTGGCGGCTCTCGTTGCGGCCATGGATCGGCAGGTGCGCCATCATCTGCGGCGCGCGCGCACCGCCGCCCTCGGCGGCGCGACCCGCGCCAGAACCGATCTCGCCGGCCCCCTGTCCGACCTGCGCACCACCTTCGGCCGGCTCTATGCCGAGAAGACGCTGGTCATCGATCTCGATCTTCCGGAGGGACTTGCGGCGGCCTGCGACCCCCAGGACATCGACGAGATGCTGGGCAACCTCATCGACAATGCCTGCCAGTGGAGCCGCGGCCGGGTCCGCATCGCCGGACGGCCCGCCGAGGCCGGCGTCACCCTGACGGTGGAGGATGACGGCCCCGGACTGGATGCCGCCGCCGCCGCGCGGGCGATCCGGCCCGGCGGGCGCCTCGACGAGAGCGTTCCGGGCCATGGCTTCGGTCTGTCGATCACCACTGAACTCGCGGAACTCTACGGCGGAGGGCTCCAACTCGGACGCTCTGATCTCGGAGGCTTGAGCGCCCGGCTGCAACTGCCGGCCTGATCCGGCCCCGGAGCGATCCTGGCGAGAGGCGGATCGGGCCCGTGCCCACTGCCAATCCGGGCGCGCCCGTATAAACGAACGTTAAAGGCTGCTGCCGCATGATCGGACGTCGGCGACTCTGTAGGGGGCTCCCGCAGGTCACCGACGGCGATCATGCCGCTGCGGGAGCCTGTCATCGACACCGGCTTCTGCAGGCATTCGGGAGACACGCGGATGTGCCGCGGGCCGCGGGTCGGCGAGAGGGAAGTGACGTGCCGAGCGCCCCCGTCGAGACGCAGCGTCTGGCGATCCTGAACGATCTGGGGCTGCTGGAGAGCCCGCCGGAGGCGCATCTCGATGCCGTCTGCCGCATGGCCTGCGCCCTGTTCGGCGTGCCCATCGCCCTCGTGAACCTGGCGGGCAGCGAGACCTACACCCTGAAGGCCCGCTGCGGCATCGCCGAGAGCGGACCCCTACCGCGCGCTGGCGCCTTCTGCGACCGCACCATCCTGGGAGAGCCGGGGGCGGTGCTGGTGCTTCCCGACCTCCTGGCCGATGCCGAATTCGCGGTCAGCCCCCTCGTCACCGGGGCGCCCCATGCCCGCTTCTACGCCGGCGTTCCGCTGGTCCTGTCGGATGGCCTGCCGCTGGGCACGCTCTGCGTGATCGACACCGTCCCGCGCGACGATTTCGATGCGGTCAGCGCGTCACGCCTGCGCGACCTCGGGACGATCGTCGAGGCTCACCTGCGTCTCACCGCTGCCCAGCGCGCGAGCGAGGCCGAGCGGGCCGAGCGCCACCGGGCCGAAACGCTGCTGGCCGCGAAGGCCGCCGATCTCAAGCTCGTGGTCAGCGCTCAACGGATGACCGAATCCGTCGCCCATATCGGGTATTGGCGCATCCATCCGAAGACCCGCATGGTCTCCTGGTCCGAGGGCGTCTGCGGCGTCTTCGGACGTCCGATGCCGCCCGGTGGCGAGATCCCCCTGGAGCGCCACCTCGGCTACTATCATCCGGACGACCGTGCGGCGGTGGCCGCGCGCATCGATGCGGCCCTGGACGAGGCGGGACCCGACAGCGCGACCTACCAGGGACGGGCGCGGATCGTCCGGCCGGACGGAAGCCTGTGCCACGCCATCGTCCAGGGCGTCGCCGAACGGGCCTTGGCCGGCGGGCAGGTGGCGCTCTACGGCCTCATCCTCGACGTCACCGACCTCGTCACGTCCGAGGCCCAGCTCCGCGAAAAGGATCTGCGCCTGCGCGCCATCCTGGAGAATATGGACCAGGGGCTGGTGATGCTCGATGCCCAGGGTTGCGTGCGCCTGCTCAATCCCCGGGCGCAGCAGCTCCTCGCGCTGCCGGACACCGTCCTGCGGGAATCCGCGCTCCTGTCCGAGATCCTCGCCGTCTTGTCCGGACGGGGCGACCTCGCCGCGGCGGTCTTTCCGGAGGCGCCGCCGCGGCTGCGCGACGCGGCAGGTGCCTGGGCGCCGCTGCGATTCGATTGGCGCCGGCCCAATGGTGCGACCCTGGAGGTTCGGGGCGTGACCCTGCCGGATGGTGGGATCGTCCACACCTTTACCGATGTCACCGAGCATCGCGCGGCCGAGGCCCGGACTCAGGACGGCGAGCGGCGCTACCGGCTCCTGGCGGATTCCGTCTCCGACATGATCGTCCGCCGCAGCGTCGCCGCGTCGAGCGAGGGGGATGCTCCGAGCCTGGATGTCCCTGCCCGGGATGTTCGCACCTACGTCTCCCCCGCGTCGCAGGACCTTCTCGGCTACACCCCCGAGGAGATGGTGCGCCTTCCCTTGAATGACTCGCTCCATCCCGATGACAGGGCCGCCACGCTAGGGTTTCTCGAGGGCTTCCGGACCGGCCGGACCGAGCGCGGGCGCATCACCCATCGCCTTCGGCACCGGGATGGGCGCTGGATCTGGATCGAGGCCCAGACGCGGCTCGTGCGCGACGCGGCCGCGCGTCCCCACGAGACCATCACGGCCGCGCGCGACGTCAGCGAGCGGATGGCGGCCGAGCAGGCCCTGCGCCTCGGTGAGGCGCGTTACCGGGCGCTTGCCGATTCCCTGCCGCAGATCGTCTGGGTGGTGTCCCTCCGGGACGGGGAGGCCACCTACGTCAACCAGCGCTTCGAGAACTTCTACGGCCCGATCGGTTCGGCGCGCGCGGCCCGCCTGGCCTGCAACCATCCCGACGATGCCGAGCGGATGGAGCAGGCTTTTCGCGAGGCCTCGCGGGAGGGCGATCCCTACGAGGTCGAGGGACGCCTGCGCCGGCAGGACGGCGCCTATCGCTGGCACAAGCTGGTGATGCTGCCGATCCGGGAGGACGGCGTCGTGGTGGGCCTGCTCGGGACCGCCCTGGACATCGACGACATCGTTACGGCACGCAAAGCCCTGGAGGAGACCTCGAACCTGCTGCGGCTCGCCCAGGAATCGGCGGGAGCCGGCCTCTGGTCATGGGACCTGAGGGAGGGCATCGTCCGTCTCTCGGCCGACAGCGCGCGGATGTACGGCCTGCCGGTCAAGGACGGGCAAGCCGCCGACGCGCCGGTCGAGGTCGCCGTGGCCGAATGGGACGGCTGCATCCATCCGGACGATGTTCCCGTCCTGTACGGACACATCTACCGCTCCCTCGCCGACGGCACTTCCTACAGCTGCGAGTTCCGTCTGGCGGTGCCGGACGGGGCCCCGCAACGCTGGCTGCAATCCTTCGCCCGCATCGTTCGGGATACGGAGAGCGACGATCCCCTCCGGGTGGTGGGGCTCACCATGGATATCACCGAGCGCAAGCTGGCCGAGGGCCGCATCGCCCACATGGCGCTGCATGACGGGCTGACCGGGTTGCCGAACCGTCTTCTGTTCAAGGAGCGCCTGAACCGCGAACTCGCCCGCGCCGACCGGCGGACCGACGGCTTTGCAGGCTTCGCCGTGCTGGCTTGCGACCTCGACCGCTTCAAGGCGGTCAACGACACCCTCGGTCACCCGGCCGGCGACGCCCTCCTGCGCGTCGTCACCGAGCGCCTGAATGCCGTGGTCCGGGTGGGCGATACCGTCGCCCGCCTCGGAGGCGACGAGTTCGCCGTCATCCTGGTCGATCTCGACGATCCCCAGGCGGCCGGGCTCGCCGCCCGGCGCATCATCGAATCCCTCGAGCAGCCGGTGGATCTCGACGGCCACCGCGTCGGTATCGGCGTCAGCGTCGGCATCGGCCTCGGCATCCAGGACGGCGTCGACGCCGATACCCTGTTCCGGAATGCCGACATCGCGCTGTATCGAGCCAAGACCGCGGGGCGCAACACCTACCGGTTCTACGAGGCGGCGATGGATGCCGCCACCACCCAGCGCAATCTGCTCGAACTCGAGATGCGGGAGGCGGTCCGGGTCGGAGGCTTCAGCCTGGTCTATCAGCCGGTGCTTCATCTCGACAGCGGCACGGTCCGGGGCTTCGAGGCCCTGTTGCGGTGGCCGCATCCGGTTCGTGGGATGATCGCGCCGGGCGAATTCATTCCGCTGGCCGAAGAGTCCGGGCTGATCCGCCAACTCGGGACCTGGGCCCTGCGTCAGGCCTGCATCGAGGCTGCTTCCTGGCCGGGCGACATGCGCATCGCAGTCAACGTGTCCGCCGTGCAGTTCGGGCAATCCGCCTTGGAGCAGAGCGTGATCGGGGCGCTGTCCGCCTCCGGGCTGCCCGCGCGGCGTCTGGAGCTGGAGATCACCGAGAGCGTGTTGATGCAGGATGCCGAAGCCGTGATCGCCTGCCTTCACCGCCTGCGGGCGCTCGGCGTGCGCATCGCTCTCGACGATTTCGGCACCGGCTACTCCTCCTTGAGCTACCTGCGACGGTTTCCATTCGACAGGATCAAGATCGACCGGTCGTTCGTCCGAGAAATCGCCGATCCGGGCACGGCTGCGATCGTTCGGGCGGTGGTCGGCCTGGGGACCCAGCTCGGCGCCAGCATCACGGCGGAGGGTATCGAGACCGACGAGCAGCTGGCGCGGGTGCGCCAGGAAGGCTGTACCGAGGCGCAGGGATTTCTGATCAGTACGCCCCTGCCGGCAGACGAAGCGAGGCGCTTCCTCGTCCGCTGCCGCGATGCCGCCTGACCGGGCTGTCGCTTTTCCGTCATATCGCTGTTGACAGGCTCTGGGTCTGTGGGTATACCCCATTCATCGGCGAGCGGCCAAGGCGATTGGCGGCTTGCTTTTGCATCTCCTGACTGTTGATGGGTTGTCGCCTGGTGATCTGGGCGGTATTTCTGTCTGTTGTTGGTGTTCTTTGACAAGTGAATCTGAGAAAGAGAAGCGTGGGCGGCGATTATTGTCCTTGCGG